>DASXYV010000236.1:0-9193 GCA_036502305.1 Acidimicrobiales bacterium | reverse complement strand
CACGCGCGCCGGTCGTGAACGTGTCGTCCAAGACCAGGAGCCGGGCGCCCCCGACATCCGGAAGCGCCACGAACCCCGTGTCGCACGCGACGTTGTGCCCCATCGTTCCGCGGCCCCGCACGAGGGTCTCCCGGTGCTGGGCCGCCAACCAGGGGACCAGACCCAGCGCGCGCTCGAGCGGGTGGACGCCTGGCCGGCCAGTGGAGGGCACGGTCGTGATGAAGTCCCACCCGCCAGCTCGACCGCTTCGGAGGCAGTCGCCGTGGTCGAACAGGAACCGGGCCAACAGGGACGCCACGAACGCGGTGTGCCGTCGGCGGTCGTCAGGCGCACCGCCGTCCTTGTAGCTCCTCAGTGTGGCGTGCAGCCCGCCGGGGATCGCGTACAGGCTCAGGGGAACGACCTGGTGGCACGGCCGGCGCACCTGCCCGGTCACGTGGGCGCAGCTGTAGCAGGTGGAGAACCCGGGCCTGGTGCAGCCGTGGCAGATGGCGCAGACACCCGGTCCTCGGGCTGGCACCGGTCGGCAGAATCTGGCCAGGGGCTCACTCACCTCGTGCACGCTCGGCATCGCAGGCGGCGTGGGGTCAGAGGAGCCGGATCTGTCTGGAGGGCCCGCGCTCGTTCGGGACCGGGCCACGGTCTGCGGCGAGCCGATCGAGCGTCGCCAGGAGGTCGGCCGCCCCCTGGACGACCGTGGCCCCGCCCTGGTCGACGAGCGCCGACGCCCAGGGCTCGGAGCGAACGAGGGACTCGACGAGGAAGACTGGCCGCCCGTGCTCGCGGGCCAGGCGAGCCTGCATCCTGGCCCCGCTGGTGGCCGCCGCCTCCACCACGACGGTGCCCAGGGCGATTCCGCTGGTGACGACGTTTCGTCGGGGAAACGACGTTCGCGACGGCGGCGCGTCGGGCCAGAACTGCGACACCACTGCCCCCGATCGACCGATGCGCAGGGCCAGGTCGGTGTTCTCGGGCGGGTAGATGTGCCGGATGCCGCTGCCCAGGACGGCGATCGTCCGCCCCCCTGCGGCCAGGGCCGCGGTGTGGGCATCGGTGTCGAGGCCTCGGGCCAGACCGGAGACGACGGTCACACCAGCCTCGCACAGCCCTGCCGCCAGGTCCCGCGTTGTCGTCCGTCCGTCGTCCGATGGCTGCCGGGTGCCGACGACGGCGACCGACCGCTCGTCGTGAGGCAGCAGCTGCCCGCGCAGGAACAGGAAGGGCGGCCGGTTGAACACCTGCGCCAGGTTGGCGGGGAAGTCGTCGTCGAGCACCGTGACGACACCGAGCTCCCGGTCCTCGGCGAACAAGCGGTCGAGGACGGACGTCCAGCGCTCGGCCGAGTCGGCGGTTTCCGACCTGGCGGCCACCAGCGGGGCGGTGCCGCCGGCCGCCTCGACGGCGTCGGCGATCGCCGGCCATGGACCCGGTGTGGTCTCGACCAGGGCCAGCAGCCCGGCCACCTCACGGTGTCGCCCCACCGGCCTACTCTTCCCGATGAAGCAGGAACGTCCCGGTGGAGCGGCTGACGAGGCGGCCGTCCGCGTCATGCACGGTCGCCTCGACGTAGGCCACCTGCCGGCCCATGCGCACCACCTCACCGCGGACCCTGAGCGACTCTCCGGCCCGAGCGGCCCGCATGGTCTCGGTCTTCATCTCCAGGGTCGCCTGGCTCCGGTCCCGTCCGTCCAGTCCCGCGTTGACGGCGAAGTTCATCGCCGCGTCGAGCAGGACCGAGTGCACACCGGCCTGCACGATCCCGTGCGGGTTGCAGGCGAGCGGCGTGGGCTCCCAGGTGGCCGCCGACCAGCCGCCGCCCTCGCCGTCGGCGCCGTACTCCTCGAACCGGCCCCCGACGGCCCCGATCACGGCCATGCCGCCGTCGCCCAGCCAGCGGTCCATGTTCCTCACGGGCGTCAACGGTAGCGCCGGGGTGTTACGACAAGACCACAGTGGGCGCGGGGGCTCTCCCTCCCCGCCCTGCTAGGCGCCAGCTCTCCGGCGGACGGGGTCCTTGACCGTCCGGTCTAGTCTTGAGCCCGACAAGACTTGAGGAAGAGGAGCATTCCCATGCCTAGCGCTGTCATCGTCGATGCCGTCCGCACCGCCGGGGGGAAGCGAAACGGCAAGCTCCGGGGCTGGCATCCCGTCGACCTGGCGGCGGAGACGCTGAAGGCGCTCGTCGAACGCAACGATCTCGACCCTGGGCTCATCGACGACGTCGTCATGGGCTGTGTCATGCAGGTGGGGGAGCAGGGGCTCAACATCGGCCGCAACGCCGTGCTCGCCGCCGGGTTCCCCGAGTCGGTGTGCTCCACCAGCGTCGACCGCCAGTGTGGCTCGTCCCAGCAGTCCGCCCACTTCGCCGCCCAGGGAGTCATGGCCGGCGCCTACGACGTCGTGGTGGCAGCCGGTGTCGAGTGCATGACGCGCACGCCCATGGGGGCTTCGGTCGTTCCGGGGCTGGGTGCTCCCTTCGGCCCCAGGATGATGGCCCGGTACGCAGCGGTCGGCGGGCTGGTGCCGCAGGGCATCTCGGCCGAGCTGATCGCCGACAAGTGGGGGCTGACGCGGGAGGATCTCGACCGCTTCGGCGCCACCAGCCAGCAGCGGGCCGCGCGGGCGACGGCGGAGGGTCGCTTCCAGCGGGAGATCGTCCCGGTCGCGCTGAAGGACGACGACGGCAACGACACCAACGAGATCGTCGACACCGACGAGGGCATCCGCCCCGACACCACGGCCGAGTCCCTCGCCCAGCTCAAGCCGGCCTTCAAGAAGGATGACGGCAAGGTCACCGCCGGCAACTCCTCGCAGATCACCGACGGCGCGGCGGCCGCCCTCATCATGAGCGAGGAGCGGGCCGCGAGCCTCGGCCTCACGCCACGGGCCCGCTTCCACACGTTCGCTCTTGCCGGCGTGGACCCGGTCACCATGCTCACCGGTCCGATCCCGGCGACCTCCAAGGTGCTCGAGCGGGCCAAGATGAGCCTCGCCGACATCGACCTCGTCGAGATCAACGAGGCCTTCGCGTCGGTGGTCCTGGCCTGGGAGAAGGAGCACCACCCGGACATGGACCGGGTCAACGTCAACGGCGGCGCCATCGCCCTCGGCCATCCGCTTGGCTGCTCAGGGGCCAAGCTGCTGGCGACGCTGGTCAACGAGCTGGAGCGCACCGGTGGTCGCTACGGGCTGCAGACGATGTGCGAGGGCGGCGGCATGGCCAACGCCATGATCATCGAGCGCCTGGGCTGATCCCGATATCCACAGACTGTGGACAAGTCTGTGGGAAAGATCACACTGGTGTAAGTACGGTGGCGCGCAGTCGCGCTCAGCGGTACTGGGTCGCGATGACGAACCCGGCGGCGATGAGCCCCAGCCCCAGCAGCAGGTACCAGTTGGACGCCCCGCCGGGCAGCACGCCCAGGTAGTTGATCACCACCACGATCACGCCCGCGATCAGGGACGCCAGCATGACCACGGGCACCCATCGCGGGCTGACCTTCTTCGCCCTCGGGACCGGGGGGGTGTAGCGCCCGGACTTGCGCTCGGTCGTGTGTCCGGACTTCCGCTCGGTCGTGCGCCCCGGCTTGGTCTTCTTGCGTCCCGGCAGTCGCCTCGCGATCCCCCCGCCCGCCTGGACCTCTGCCGCCCGCGGCGTCGTGCGTCCCGAGCGCCGCCGGGGGGAGGCCATCTAGGGGACGATCGGGTTGGTGGTCGTCGTCGCGCCACCGCCGGAGAACTTGCCCACGGTGTACGTCACCACCGACCCCTGGTTGGCCGGGGTGCCGGCGGGCGGGTTCTGGCTCAGCACGATGCCGTTCTGGGCGGGATCGCTCACCTGCTGCGCCTGCGCCTGCGGGGTGAACCCGGCCGAGGTGAGGGTGGCCTTGGCCTGGCCCTGGGTCTGACCCGTCACGTCGGGAACCTGGGCCTGGTTCGGCGGCTGACCGCTCGAGACGACCAGGTTGACCGTCGAACCCGGGTTGACCTTGGTCCCGGGCGAGGGACTGGTGCTGATGACGCTGCCGCTGGGCACCGTGGCCGAAGTCTGGTTGGCGACGCTGCCGAGGGTGAGCCCGGCGCTGCCCAGGCGGTTGGCCGCCGTGGCCTGGTCCTCGCCCACCACGTCGGGCACGGTGACCTGGGCGGGGCCGCTGGAGACGGTCAGGGTCACCTTCGATCCCTGAGCGGCCTGGCTGTTGCCGGACGGGCTCTGATCGATGACGGTGCCCGAGGCCTGGTTCGACTGGCGCGCCTGCTGGGTGACAGTGAAGCCCGCCTGCTGCAGGCTGTTGGTGGCCGTGCCGACATCTTCGCCCGTCACGTCGGGCACGTTCACCTGGGCAGGTGTCATCACCACCTTGAGCGTCACCGTGTTGCCCTTCGACACCTTGCTGGGTGGCTTCGGCGATTGGTCGAGGACCGTGCCCGGTCCGAAGCCGAAGGCGGGCTGGACGTCCTGGGTGGCCACCTTGAGTCCGTCGTTCTGCAGCGTCTGGGTCGCGGTGCCCACCGGCTGGAGGACGACGTTCGGGACCGCGAAGCTGGCTGGGGTTCCGGTGGATCGCAACAGGAAGTAGAGGATGACGCCCAGCGCCGCCAGCAGCAGGGCCAGCACGGCGAGGTAGCCGCGGCGTCGTCGGCGTCGGGCTTGTGGCGGCATCGCGGTCGGTGAGATGACGGCGGTGCGCCCGGTCGGCGGTCCCGCCATGGTCCCGTCCTGCAAGCGGGTCGCGGACATCGTCGGAGGGAAGGCCATGACCGTCTGGCCGTGCTGGAACCGGAGGAGATCGGCGCGCATCTCGTCGGCGCTTGCGTACCGGTCCTGGGGCATCTTTGCCATGGCCTGGAGCACGATGGCGTCGAAGGCGGGAGGGATGGCCGGGTCGAACTGGCGTGGCATCGGCGGCATCTCACGCACGTGCTTGTAGGCCACGGCGAGGGGGTTGTCGCCGACGAAGGGCGGACGCCCGGTGACCATCTCGAACAGCACGACCCCGAGGGAGTAGACGTCGCTGCGGGCGTCGACGTCGTCGCCTTGGGCCTGCTCGGGGGAGAAGTAGGTCGCGGTCCCCATCACGGCGCCGGTCTGGGTGAGGTCGCCCTCGGTGTTGGCGGCCCGGGCGATGCCGAAGTCGGCCACCTTGACCTGGCCGTCCTCCGCGATGAGGACGTTGCCCGGCTTCACGTCCCGGTGGACGACGCCGTGGCGATGCGCGAAGGCAAGGGCGCCGGCGACCTCGGCGCCGATGGCGGCGGCCCGGCCGACGGACAGCCGACCCTCGTTGTAGATGATGTTCGACAGCGGCCGACCGTCGACGTACTCCATCACGATGAAGTAGGTGCTGTCGGCTTCCCCCCAGTCGAAGACCGACACGATGTTGGGGTGGCTCAGGTTCGCTGCCGCCTGGGCCTCCCGGCGGAAGCGCTCCACGAACGACGGGTCCACGGACAGCTCGGGGAAGAGGACCTTGAGGGCCACCGGTCGGTCGAGCAGCAGGTCGTGGGCCAGGAAGACCTCGGCCATCCCGCCCCTCGCGATGCGACGGACGAGCTCGTAGCGCTCGCTGTAGATGGGCGGCGACTGCGAGGTCACGGAGCCGTCCCGGGAGGCGTCCCGCCCGCCTGCGGTGATGCCAGCGCGGCCTGCAGCACGGTCTTGAAGATGGGCCCGGCGATCTGGGCGCCGGTGGTGTCCGAGCCGAGGCCGGGCTGGGCCGGCACGACCACGGCCACGGCGACCTTGGGGTTGTCGGCCGGGGCGAAGCCGATGAGCCAGTTGTTGTTGCCGGCTCCGGTGCTGGTCTGGGCGGTGCCCGTCTTGGCCGCCACCTGCACGTTCGGCAGGGCGACAGCGGTGGCCGTGCCGCCGTTGACCACGCCGACCATCATGTCCCGGACGCTGCCCGCCGTGGACTGCGATGTCGCCTGCTGCCACGGCTTCGCCCCGAACGACTGCACCTGCCGGCCCTGGTTGTCGCGGAGCTCGCTCATCACGTGCGGTGTCATGATCACGCCGCCGTTGGCGATGCCGGAGGCGACGAGCGCCATCTGGAGGGTGGTGGCGGAGACGTTCTGCTGACCGATGGCCGAGTAGGCCAGCCCCGGCTTGTTCTGGGCGAAGGAGGAAGCGGGCGGGAACGTCGAGGCCACGGCGTGCACGTCGAGCGGCGGGACCTTGTCGAAGCCGAAGGCCTGAGCCTCGCCCGACAGGTTGTCCGGTCCGAGGTCGAGACCCATCTGCCCGAACCCGGTGTCGCAGGAGAACTTCAGCAGGTCCGGCAGCGTCCCGCCGCACGTCTCGTGGCCGAAGTTGGACAGGGTCTGGTTGGTCTGGGGCAGGGGGATCGAGGTCTCCTGCGGGTAGTTCTTGGTGGCCAGCACCGGGTCACGGTCCAAGGTGGCCGAGGCGGTGACGACCTTGAAGGTCGACCCGGGGGCGTAGCCCCGCCGGTAGGCGCGGGGGAGCATCGGCTGGGTGGGATCCAGCTGGTACAGGTTCCAGGCGTTGCGCTGGGTGTTCTGGTTGTGCGAGGACAACGGGTTGGGGTCGAAGGTGGGGTTGCTGTACATGGCGAGGACCGAGCCGTTGGTCGGGTTCAGGGCCACGACCGAAGCGGAGCGCTGGCCGATGGCGTTCTGCACGGCCTGTTGAAGCTGGTTCGAGAGGGTGAGGGTCAGGTCCTCTGTCCGGGTCCTCGTCGTGAGCAGGTCGCTCAGATGCGAGATGGGCACCGTTCGTCCAGCGAGCTGGGAGCTGTAGGTCTGCTCGACCCCGCTCGATCCGTAGACGAACGAGAAATAGCCGGTGATCTGAGAGAAGAGCGGCCCTGCGGGGTACTGCCGTTGGAACTTGTAGAGGTCGTTGGTGGGGGTGGACCTGGCCAACACCACCCCGTCGGAGGTCTGAATGACCCCGCGGGGCCGGCTGAAGTCGTCCAGCACCTTGCGGATGTTGCCGGAGGCGTTGGAGAGCTTGGAGGCCTGGAGGACCTGGAGGTTGTTGAGCTGGAGGAACAGCACGACGAACAGGACGACGAGGCCGAGTCCCAGGAGCTTGATCTGACGATCCATCAGGAAGTGGGCCCAGTGTTGTGGGGCGCGTAGCGGGGCCGGCCTCCCGGTCCAACCGGGGGCGCGTAGGACGTGGCCGGGCCCGGGACCCGGCTCACGGTGTCGGCGCCGAGGCTGGCGGACCTGGTGCTGGTGCCGTCGTGGCCGGAGGCGGAGGACAGCCGGGGGCGACCCCGCCCGGGAGGGACTTGGCCTCCTGGGTGAGGTTGCTCACGTACTGCTGGGCGGCGGCGACGTTGGGCTCCTCCTGGCCGGCCCGCAGGGCGGGGACCCGAGAGGGCAGCACGGAGCAGGTGGTGAGGGCCGTGCGCTGGGTGAGTGAGGGCTGGATCCACAGCAGGCCGCCCGGGCGGCCCTTGAAGATCGCCACCTGGTTCCCCTGGAGGCCCACGAAGTAGGACCGTTCGCCGAACCACCACACGGCAGCGCTTATCCCCCCCAGGATCACGAGCAACACGGCGACGAAAGCCACGACCCTGAGGGTGACACGGGGCGACCGGCCGCGGACCCTCACCCTGTCCCGTGGCGCCTCGGCGGGCGCTGTGGTCCGACCGGGCGGACCGGGGACCACGACGACCGAGTCGTGGGTCGGGGTGGGGTTGGGGTCGTCGGCGGCGCCCGGCTGTGGGCCGCGAGTCGCCGTCAGCGCGGCGCCGTCGGCTCCCGCCCGGTCACCTTCGATCGCCGACTGGGCCGCCGTGGCGCCCACGGCGCTGGCGACCAGGTCGCCGGCCGGGCCCCGACCGTCCCGATCGTCGACGATGTCGACGACCACGACGGTGATGTTGTCGCTACCGCCCGCGTCGCGCGCCTGCTGCACCAGGGCCTGGGCCGCATCCTCGGGATCGGGATGCTGGCCGAGGACCGATGCGATCTCGTCGTCGCCCAGCTCGTTGATGAGCCCGTCGCTGCAGAGCAGGATCCGGTCGCCTACATGCGGCGGCACGTGCCAGACGTCGACCTCCACGTCGGACTCGATCCCCAAGGCGCGGGTGAGGATGTGGCGCTGGGGGTGCACAGACGCCTCTTCGGCGCTGAGCTCGCCGCTGCGCACCATCTCCTCCACCAGGCTGTGATCGGCGGTCAGCTGGCTGAGCTCACCCTCGTGGTAGAGATAGCCGCGGGAGTCTCCCACGTTGACCACGGCCAGGTCTTCCTTGCCGTCGACCGTCACGAGCCCCAGCGCCGTGAGCGTCGTCCCCATTCCCCGCAGATGGGTCTGCGCCCGAGACGCCTCCCACACGGCGTGGTTGGCCTGGCGCACGGCGTCGGCCAGGGCGTCGGCCGACCGGTCACCGGCGAAGGTCGTGCGAAAGGCGTCGATCGCCGTCTGGGCCGCCGTCTCCCCGCCGACGTGGCCGCCCATCCCGTCGGCCACGGCGAACAGCCCGTCGCTCTCCAGGGCTCGGTCCTGGTTCGTCGTGCGTACGCGACCGACGTCGGTGGCCGAGCCGGAGCGCAGCCGGATCACGGACCGACCTCCAGGACGGTGCGTCCGACCTGGAGCCGGTCACCGAGGTGGAGGAGCACGGGCGAGGCGAGCTTCCTCGCGTTCACGTAGGTCCCGTTGGTCGAGCCGAGGTCCTCGATCCACGTCTCGCCGTTGCGACGGAACAGTCGGGCGTGCAGCTGCGAGGTGAACGCGTCGTCGAGGGGCACCCCGCAGCCGGAGGCGCGACCGACCGTCATCTCGTCTCCGAGCTCGAAGGTCCGACCCCGCCGTTCGGCGGGCTCCAGCACCCTGAGCCGCATGACCTGGCCGTTGTCCCGCCGGCCGTCGGCCGGCATCGCCCCGGTCGGGGGACCCGGGGCCTGCGGAGGCGGAGCTTGCCTGCGACGGGTCCGTCGCGGCTGGGCCTCGTCGACGACGGTCACCACGGGCGGCCGTTTGAGCTCGGACCACACGGCTCGCAGAACGCGCAGGAAGAAGAGCCAGAGCAGCGCGATCAGGAAGAACTTGAGGATCGTGAGGAGCGAGTCAGACACCGGTCCGTCAGCCGTCCGTCGGGGCCAGGTGATGCCGGGGGCGACCATGCCTCCTGGCCGCCCGGGCAGGGATCGAGGGCCTGACCCTTACGGGTGCGCGCCGGCGCACTACCGCACCTCGAATCGAAGGCTC
>DASXYV010000235.1:0-2466 GCA_036502305.1 Acidimicrobiales bacterium | reverse complement strand
GATCCCGACGGACTCCACGGCCGACGTCTACGTCGAGACGCTGCTCGGCAAGAAGGACGTCCGCATCAACCCGGGCCACGACTTCACCCATCTGATGGCGTCCGGTGGCCTGATCACCAAGACGACGACGCCCACCGAGCTCCTCGACCTGCAGAACGAGTCGGCGCCCGTCCTCGAGCAGAGCGACGCAACGTCGCTCAACAAGCTGATCCAGGACCTGGCCGGGGTGACCCAGGGCAAGAAGGACGAGGTGGCCACGATCGCCAACGGGCTCAACCGCTTCCTCGGCACAGTCAACCAACGCTCGGGCACCGTGAGCAGCCTCATCGACTCGGCCAAGACGGTGACCGGCACCCTTGCAAACCGCGACAAGGAGCTGGTGTCGATCGTCGACAACCTGGGCATCGTCGTCAACGGGCTGGCCCAGCGCAGGGGCGCCCTGTCCAACCTCCTCACCCAGAGCGAGCAGATGGCGGTGCAGACCTCGGCCCTCGTCGGGGCCAACCGGGGCAAGCTCGACTCGATCCTGGCCGAGCTCCACACCGACCTCGGCATCGTCGGCCGCCACCAGAACGATCTCGCCCAGGCCGTGGCCGACCTCGGTGACACGGTGCAGGCCTACAGCTCGATCGGCTACTCGGGGTCCAACAGCGCCGCCAACCCGAACTGGGCCAACATCTTCACCCAGCTGCCCGGGCCCGCCGGAGCGGACGCCGTGTTCGGCTCCTGTGGGGACTTCGACCAGGCCCTGACGGTCATCCTCGGGCCCGACCCGGCCGAGCACCCCAATCATTCGTTCCAGTGCACGCCCCAGCCGGCGACCGGCGAGGTGCCCCCCGGCGGCCCATTCTCCTCGTCCTCGCCGTCGTCGCCTCCGTCGGCCCCGCCGTCGCCGGCGATCCCCGCCGCGGGCGGCTCGTCCACCAGCGGTCCGGGCGCCAACGCCCAGTCCCTCCAGGCCATCGTCGGGCCCCTGCTGGGAGGTCACTGATGCGACCCCGCTGGCTCTCCGTGCGCCGCCGGCTTCCTCGCCGACCGCTCCGGCGGGGCGCGGCGCTGGCCGTCCTGGGAGTGCTCGCCGTGGTGGCCAGCGCGTGCTCGTCGGGGGGAACCTCCAGCTACGTCGTCAAGGCCGACTTCGCCAACGGCGTCGACCTGTATCCCAGCTCCCCCGTGACCGTGCTCGGCGTGAACGTGGGCACGGTGTCCACGGTCCAGAACCAGGCCGACCACGTGCTGGTGACCATGAGGGTCAACAACAAGTACCGGATCCCGTCCGGCGCCGACGCCGCGATCGTGGGTCAGTCGCTGCTCGGTGAGCGCTACATCCAGTTCTCTCCCTCGTACACGGGCGGTCCCCAGCTGACCGACGGCTCCCACGTCCCGCTGTCGCGGACGACTGTCCCCGTCTCCAGCGACGAGGTGCTGGCCGGCCTGAAGAAGTTCCTGGGCGCCATCAACCCCAACGGCGCGGCCGACCTGGTGACGAACCTGGCCCAGGTGCTGGGTGGCAACGGCGCGCAGCTCAACGACCTGATTCACAACGCCGCCGGCACCCTCCAGCTGCTCGCCGACAAGGGCAACGACCTGGGCCAGCTGAACGGCTCGCTGGCCCAGCTGACGGGGGCCCTCGACACCAGGACCCAGACCATCACCCAGCTGATCCACGACTACAACACTGTGTCGGCCGTCCTCATCCAGAACGGCGGTCAGACGCTGGGCGACACGATCACCCAGCTCAACAACGCCAGCGCCCAGGTCGCCGACCTGCTCTCGCCCAACCTGGCCGGCCTCAAGGACGACATCGGCGTCCTCACGACCGCGGGCCGCACGCTCGACCGCAACCTGGCGTCGCTCGACCAGGCCAACGCGGCGTCCGTCAAGCTCTTCGCCGCCGCCCACCGTGCCTACGACCCCCAGGGCAACTGGCTGCGGCTCAACGTCCAGAGTGACCCCAACACCACCTCGTCGCTGATCGAGGCCCGCATGCGGGACCGCCTCTCAGGGGTCTGCCGGCGGCTGGAGGCCAAGGGAATGAAGAACCCGACCCTGGACAACTGCAGCCAGGTCGGCACCCACTACTTCGATCCCATCCTCAACGCCGTGCCCTGCATCCTGAACCAGCAGTCGGGCCCCGGGTGCTCGCCGGCGGCGCTGTTCGGAGCGGGCGTCAACGCCATCCCCGGAATGACTCCCGCCCAGCGGGCCCAGGCCTCGCAGGGTCCCGCCCCCGCTCCTGCGTCCCCGACTCCGGGGACAAGCCCCGCTGGGCCATCCGCGCCCTCTCTCAGCGTGCCCCCGCTGCTCCCGCCCATGCCCAATCGTCAGAACGCGCCCAACAGCAGCGGCGGCGTCCTGGGGGGACTGTGACGACGGGCCCCATTGCCGCCGCCCTGCGCGGAAGGGGACGCCGGGTCACGGCGGGCGTCGCCGTCCTGGGCCTGGCCGCCGGGCTCAGCAGCTGCG
>DASXYV010000234.1:0-3448 GCA_036502305.1 Acidimicrobiales bacterium | reverse complement strand
CCGCCGAGCTCACGGCCGACGTCGGTCGCGGTGAGGGTGGCGGAAGACGTGGAAAGACTGGGTGCGGGCAACGGACCTCCTGGAAAGGGACGATGGGTCGGGTCCGTCGCTCAGCGCACGAAGGCAGCGTAACCGCACGCGGGCAGGATCGTCCCCTCAATATCGGACTTCACTCAGGCGCCCTCGGGGACCGGGTCGGGGCCACCGACCGCGAGCCGCCGACGCCCTTCATCTAGCCCGCCGACGCGAACACGACCAGCTCGATCGCCTCGCGCACGGGGACCGGCGAGGTCTCAGCCGCGGCCGCGGCCTCGAGGCGGGCCAGCCCGGCGGCGAACTCGTCGATGGTGAGGAGCTCGAGGGTGCTGTCGGCCCGTAGCTGGACCCGTGCCGCCAGCTCGCTCATGCTCTCTGCGGTTGTCTGCCAGACGATGTCGTGGGCCCGGCGATGCAAGCCGGCGGCACCGAACGCGGCCGTGACTTCCTCCAACGTCGGGAACCGCTCATTGGCGATGCGAATCGCCTCGGGGAAGTACGGGCCCCACGGGATGAGGGGACACGTCGCCTCGAACGTGCCCCGCAACATGATCGGACCACCCCGTCGGACCACGCGACGCAGCTCGGCCGCGCACGCCGCCAGGTCGTCCACATGGTGGACCACCTGCGATGCCCACACCGCGACAAAAGCTCCGTCGCCCACCGGCACCGACTCCGCCCTCCCCGCCACCATCGCCACCGCACGGCCGCCGCCATCCTGCATCGCCTGCTGACGCATGCCCTCGGCGGGCTCCACGGCCACGACCGTCACCCCGAAGCGCGCCGCCAGCGCCTCGGAGAAGCGCCCCGTCCCCGAGCCCAGATCGAGGATCGGACCGTCCGCAGCGCCGACGTGCGAGGAGACGGCGTCCATCCAGGCGGACATGGCCTCCGGCGGCAGCCGGCGGCCGGCGCCGTAGACGCTGGCCATCCGGCCGCTGTAGTCGACCTTCGCCACTGGGCCACCTTACGACGACCCCGGGCGACGCCACGGAGGCCGCTACGGCGGGGTCGGACCGGGCGCGCCGTTGCCGAACGGCCACGGCTGCTGGGGGGCGGCGCCCATCGGGACCTGGTCGGCGCCGTCGAGCACCGGACATGGGGGCGCGTCGGCACCGCGTCCGTACGGTGAGGAGTCGCCGGTGGCGGCGAAGCCGAGCGCCGTGGCGGCCGCCGTCTGGCTGCACAGAACGTGGTCGCCGTAGGCCGGTGACACGTTGAAGAACGAGTTGTCGTTGCCGGGCTGGCTGGCCGTGATCCACCCGTACTCGCTCGTCGGCGCGATCAGGTAGCCGAGCTGGTCGTTGGCGAGACCGAAGGTGAAGACCTTGCTGGCGCCGCGGACGGACCGCTGCAGGGCGAACCGGATGTCCGGGTACGCCTCGCCCGGCGCCGCGGTGAGCAGCAGGTCCCCCACCCGATGGGCGGAGACGAAGGTCCCGATCACGTCGCCGGTCGCCCACGGCGGGGTCGCCGCCCGGTAGGCGCCGTAGCCGTTGAGGGGCACCTCACCGCTGTAGCTCACCCCGAGGAGGGCGGCGTTGACGGCCGGCTCCCTCGTGAACACCTCGCGGTTGCCGATCTCGTCGCTCGTCACCGGATGGGCACCGGACACGGCGCTGACGACGAACGGCAGCAGGATCCGCGAGTAGGTGTCGAGCTTGTCCGCGTCACAGCCGCCCCCGAAGCCGGCACCGCACGGCGAGGCGCTGTACGGCCGCGGGGGCTGGCTGCGGCCGACGTCGGCGACCATCGTGACCGCCACGGGCTCGTCCAAGGCCTGCTCGGTCTTTCTCGCCACCCAGCCGGGCCAATCGGCCGAGTACCGCAGGTTCCCCGAGCCGGTCGTGGTGGCGTGGGCGGCGTAGTTGACGAGGGTGCCGAGCAGCTTGCCCGACGGCGTCACCGCCTGGAGCACGCGCAGCTGGGTGTCCACCGCGGCATCGTCGTGGCCGGTGAGCGTGTCCTTGGTGAACTGGCTGTGGACCAGCTCCTCACCCGGCGTCGCCGATCCCTTCACGTACCCGCCCTGATCGGACGCAGGCATCACCGGAGTGGACGAGCCGGCGAGCAGCTGCGCCGGCACCGCGCCCGACAGCGCCTCCTCCAGCGCCCTGACCGTCTGGTCGTGCACCAGCTGCAGGTAGTCGACCGGCACGCCGCCCCACAGACCCACCAGGTCGGGGCCGCTGTGGCTGTGGTCGCTGTTGACGACGATGCTGTCCACCGGCACGTGGGTGTCAGCGGCGACTTGCCGGCGCACATCCCAGATCCCACAGGCGCACTGCTTGTAGGCCGCGAACGTCCCCTGGTTCTCGATGTCGGCCAGCAGGAGGGTCTGGCCCTGGGCGTTGACGATCGCCATCGCCCGGGCGTAGAGGTGCTCGGGCGTGCCGTCGGGAAGCACCATGGGCCCGGTGGTCGGCCGGGTCGGGAGGATGCCGTAGCCACCGAGGTGGAATGTGCCAGCAGCGACGTCGGCCCCCGACGGGTCGACGCTCTCCTTGGCGAACCCGATCCGAAAGGCTGGCGCCTGCCTGGCCGCGTGCACCAGGACCACGCCCACCGGCCGGCTGGCGCCCGCCGGCACCAGTGCTGCCGAACCGCCCACCACCCCGAGCGCTACGACAAGAGCTGCCCCCAGGCGGTACCGCACGGACGAGAGTTCGCCGCCCTCATCACCCTCGCCTGCCGGTCGTCAGCCGTCCAGGGCGAGCATGCGGATGGCATTGCCCCGCACGATCTTCTCGACCGCCTCGGGGTCGAGGTCCTTCATCTGCTCCTCGGCGATCTGGCGGGTGCGCGGCCATGTGCTGTCGGAGTGGGGGTAGTCGCTCTCGTAGGTCACGTTGTCGACGCCGATGTCGTCGAGGGAGCGCAGCCCGTGCGCGTCGTCGAAGAAGCAGCCGTACACGTGCTCGCGGAACAGCTCGCTCGGCGGACGCAGGACGTTCTCGGCCACGCCACCCCAAGCCCGGTTGTCCTCCCAGACGACGTCGGCCCGCTCGAGGACATAGGGGATCCAGCCGATCTGGCCCTCCGAGTAGGCGATCTTCAGGTCGGGAAAGCGATTGAAGGCGCCACACATCAGCCAGTCGACGAGGGAGTAGCAGGCGTTGGCGAAGGTGAGCGTCGAGCCGACGGCGGGCGGCGCGTCCTTCGACGTCGACGGCATCTTCGAGGACGACCCGATGTGCATGCAGATGACGGTGTGGGTCTCCTCGCAGGCGGCGAAGAACGGGTCCCAGTAGTGGTCCTTGTCGTGGACCGAGGGCAGACCGAGGAACGGGGGGATCTCCGAGAAGCACACGGCGCGCACGCCGCGCTCGGCGTTGCGCCTCACCTCGGCCGCGCCCAGCTCGGCGTCCCACAGTGGGATGAGGGTCAGCGGGATGAGGCGGCCGCCCGACTC
>DASXYV010000233.1:0-4595 GCA_036502305.1 Acidimicrobiales bacterium | reverse complement strand
AGCGCGCCGGGAAGGGGGCTGGCGCGCTCGCCGCCAGCTTCGAGGCCCTCGTCGGCCGTCTCCGCGCCAGTCTCCCCGGCGAGACCTCGACCAGGCTCGTGCCCGTCCTGCGAATCGAAGGGGGTGCTGCGCTCTTATCCGATTACCTGCTCACCCGCGTCGTCGAGCTGATGGTCCATGCCGACGACCTGGCGGCCAGTGTCGGCATGAAGGTCGACCCGCCCTCCGAGGTGGCGTCGGCCGCGCTCGGAGTGTTCCTGGAGCTCGCCCGCACCCGTTCTGGCGACGTCGCCGTCCTACGGGCCTTCAGCCGGCGGGAGCGGGCCGACCCCGAGGTCCTCCGGGTCCTGTGACCTGGCGCCGGCGGGGCGGCTCGGCACACTCCGCGCGTTCCACCTTCTGTCGAAATTGGGCGCCGCGGGCCCCGCGCGCGGCGCCACGCTTCGCGCGCTCAGGGGTGGGCGAACGTCGCCGCACGAGCCCGCGCCGCCTGCAGGGCCTGCTGAGCGGCGTCCGCTTGGCCGATGACGGCGGCCAGACTTGCGGCCCGGTCGGACCCGACGCCTTTGTCGAGGTAGTGGTTGGCGAGCTGGTACGCGGTCTGGTACGCCGTGTTCAGCTGGTTCGTCAGGGTCCGATCGGGGCTCGGGAGCTGGGCGTGCGCGATGGTGGCGTCATCCTGGAGCTGGACACTGACCGCTTGCAGGCCGCCCAGATCACCGGCCTGGGCGCTCTTCGTCACCTTGTCGAGCTCGGAGCCGATCTTGGTGCTGGACGCCGTGAGCCCCACTCCCTTCGACCATCCGTTGACGCGCTGCGACAGCGTGCCCGAGACATCGGGCCCCGACGAGCAGGCGGACATCATCATCGAGGCGACGACCAGGGCGGCCGAGACGATCACCCTCGGATGCTTCATGTCCCGTCGGGTTCGTCGGGCGCGAAGCCCCGGCGCAGCGTGTTCTCCGTGGCCACCCTCGGGTCGACGAACTGGAGCAGGTAGTCGGGGCCTCCCGACTTGGAGCCCACGCCTGACAGCCCGTGGCCGCCGAAGGGCTGGCGGCCCACCACCGCGCCCGTGATCCCCCGGTTCACGTACACGTTGCCCGCCCGCAGCTCGTTCGAGGCGAGAGCGATGTGCGCCGGGGAGCGCGAGAAGACGCCTGCGGTCAGCGCGTAGTCGGTGTCGTTGGCCAGCGCCACGGCGTCGGCGAAGGAGGCGGCGCGTAGCACGGCCAGCACCGGGCCGAAGATCTCCTCCCTGGCCAGTGGCGCGTCAGGCGCCACGTCTGTGACAACCAAGGGACCGGCGAAATAGCCCGACCCGGGCAGGTCCGCCCCGGACAGCACGACCTTGCCCTGGGTGTGCGCGGCTTCGGTGTAGGCGCGCACACGGGCGTGGGCGTCGGCGTCGATGAGCGGCCCGACCTCGGTGGCCATGTGTCGCGGATGGCCGATCGACAGCTCGAAGGCGGCACCGCTCAGCCTCGCGACCACCTCGTCGAAGACTGGCTCCAGCACGATCAGGCGCGAGGCGGCCGAGCACTTCTGACCGGCGTAGGAGAACGCCGAGTGCACCACGGCGGGAACGGCCTGGTCCAGGTCGGCGTCGGCGTCGACGACGATGGCGTTCTTGCCGCCCATCTCGGCGACGACCCGCTTGACCTGGCGCTGGCCGGGACGGTGCTGGGCGGCGGCGGCGATGATCTCCAGGCCCACGGCCTTCGAGCCGGTGAACACGACGAAGCTCACGCCCGGATGGGCCACCAGGTGCGCCCCGACCACCTCGCCGACCCCGGGCAGGAAGCCCGCCACCCCGGGTGGAAGCCCCGCTGCGGTGAGGCCCTCGATCAGCATGGAGGCGACCGCCGGCGCCTGCTCGGCCGGCTTCAGGATCACGGCATTGCCGGCAACCAGGGCGGCGGTCACCATGCCGGTGGGGATGGCGAGGGGGAAGTTCCACGGTGCGATCACCACGCCCACACCCCTGGGCTCGTACGTGAGACGGTTGGACTCCCCCGGCGGCGACTCGACGGCGCCGCCGAGGTTCAGCCGCAGCATCTCCCGGCCGTAGTACTCGCAGAAGTCGATGGCCTCGCACACGTCGGCGTCGGCCTCGGCCCAGGGCTTCCCCGCCTCGAAGATCTCGAGGGTGGTCAGGTCGGTCCGGCGGGCGCGCATCCATTCCGCCAAACGGAAGAGGACCGCCGCCCGATCACGCGTCGGCGTCCGCCTCCACTTCTCCCAGGCCCGGGTGGCGACCTCGACGGCCCGGTCCGCCTCGCCCGGCCCGCAGGACGACGAGGTCGCCACCACGATGTCGGGCGCCGCGGGATCGACGGAGGCGATGGTCGCTGCGGTGTGGATCTTCTCGCCGTCGATCACCGCCGGTGCATCGAGACCGCGTCCTGCCGGCTCGAAGGAGCTCCCTGTACGTTCCACGACAGCGGCGAACTCCGAGCGAACGCCGGCGCGCCGCCACTCGGCCACAGGCTCGTGATGGTACGGACCCGGCTGGTTCGCGTCGGTGGCGGGACGACTGGCGGGAAGCGTGGGACCCGGAAGCTCGCCCGGCTGTGGTGCGACCAAGAGGTCGTCGAGACTTCGGCGCTGCGCGAACTGGCGACGCACGAAGCTTTCGTTCGACGTGTTCTCGAGCAGGCGTCGAACGAGGTAGGACATGCCCGGCACCAGCTCGCCCATGGGCGCGTACACGCGCAGGCGCAGCCCCAGCCGGCGGATGGCGGCGTGCACCGGCTCCGCCATCCCGTACAGCATCTGGAGCTCGTAACCCGTGTCGGGGATGCCGAGCTGGCGGCCATACGCGATGGCGTAGGCGAGCGAGCGGAGGTTGTGCGAGCCGAAGGCCGCCCTCACCTGCCCGTGGTGATCGTGCAGCAGCCGGGTGCAGCGCTCGTAGTTGGCGTCCGTCTGGGCCTTGTCCTCGAACACCGGGACGGGCCAGCCCTCGGCTCGGGCCCGCACGGTCTCGGCGTCCCAGTACGCCCCCTTCACCAGACGCACCCCGAGGCGCCGGGCGCCGGGGACCGTGGCGGTGCGCCGACTCGACCAGGCGACGAGGTCGGCGAGGTCGGCGGCGGCGTCCTTCAGGTAGGCCTGGACGACCACGCCCGCCTCGAGTCGGGTCAGGTCCGGCTCCTCGAGCAGGCGGCGGAACAGCTCGAAGGTCGGCTCCTTGGCGTCGTAGTCCTCGGTGTCAAGCCACACGAAGGCGCCTCGGTCGGCCGCCAGCTTGAGTAGGGGCCGCAGGCGGTCTGCGGCCTGGGCGACGGCGTCGGCGCTCGTGAGCGGTGCGAACCTCGGTGCCAGAGCGGTGGGCTTGATGCTGACGCTGACACGGGGCAGCGGTCCCAGGTCGTCCCGTTCCAGGTGATCGTCGGGTGCCCACCCGGCGCTGGCGTCCAACAGCACCCGCAGGACCTCGTCCACGCGCGCCGCATACCGGTCCGCCTCGGAGCCCGTCAGCGTCTTCTCGCCGAGCAGGTCGACGGTGAAGGCCGTCCCCGTGCGCCACAGGCGCTCGAGCCGATCGGCCACCTCGGCCGGGGTGGTTCCCACGATGAACTGCTGGGCCATGCGGGCGATGTTGCGGCGGGCCACCGCCGCCGACAGCCGCTCGCCGCGCGGGAGATGCTCGGCCACGCCGACGCCCAGATCGAGCAGCCGGGGGGCGTCGGCACCGGCGAGGTACTCGTGGAGGTGGCGGAGCGCGTCGGCATCACCGGTCGTGGCCGGGAACACGTCGACCAGACGGAACAGCTGGGTCTTGAACGACGGGTTGGCCATGGCCCAGGCGAGCATCCGCTCGCTCCACCACGACAGCCGGTAGACCCGGGCCCGCTCACCCGAGCCGAGCTCGGCGATGCGCCGAGCCAGGTCGGTGACTTCCGCCTCGAGCGGTGCGGCCACAACGGTCAAGCTACCCGGCTGGGGGTGGGGTTCAGCCGTCAGGTGTGGTCTGGCGCCAACCGGGGTCGAGCTGACGGAGGAACTGGCGGCACCGTTCCGCCTCGTCGGTCTCACCGATTGCGGCGGCGACACGGGCGAGCCCGTCCAGGCACCGCAGGAATCCTCGGTTCGGCTCGTGGGCCGACCGCACGTACCCCGACCCCCGCCAACCGGCCGCCCGCAGCGCGTCGAGGCCGCGGTGGTACCCGACGCGAAAGTAGGCGTAGGCCTCGACCTCGTCCCGGGCCAGGTCGCCCAGCGACGCCCAGGCCTCGAGGTAGCGGGGGAAGGCGGCGGCGACCTTGGCGACGGCGGCTCGCCGCTCCTCGGGACCAACCTCGAGCGCGGCCTGCAGCTGCTCTCGGGCGGCCGCCGGGGCCGGAGGGAGCTCGGTCTCGGGCGGGCTGCCCGACAGCGATATGGGAGAGTCGTCGGCCACGACGAATCGTCGCACATAGTCTTCCCCGCCGATGACCCCGTCGACCGGAGACCGGCTCCCCGGCTGCAAGTTCTGCGACATCGTGGCCCACGAGGTGCCCACCGACCTGGTCCTCGACGAACGCCAGGTGTCGGCGTTCCTCGACCAGCGCCCCGTGTTCCCGGGCCACGTGCTGGTCGTGCCGCGGGCC
>DASXYV010000232.1:0-3981 GCA_036502305.1 Acidimicrobiales bacterium | reverse complement strand
CGGTCGGTGCACCGATGCCGGGCTCCGGACGGCGGTCGTCGAGCGCGAGCTGGTTGGCGGCGAGTGCTCCTACTGGGCGTGCATGCCGAGCAAGACGCTCCTTCGGCCCGGCCAGGTGCTCGCCGCCGCCCGCCGGGTACCGGGAGCGGCTCAGGCGGTCACTGGCGCCCTGGACACGTCGGAGGCGTTGGCCTGGCGGGACTGGATGACCGACGGGTGGGACGACAAGAGCCAGGTCCGCTGGCTCGACGGGGTGGGGGCCACGCTCGTTCGGGGCCGCGGCAGGCTGGCCGGCGAGCGACGCGTCGAGGTCGAGGCGCCGGACGGCTCCCGGCGCAGGTTGTCAGCGACGAGGGCCGTGATCCTGGCCACCGGCTCCACTCCGGTCGTGCCGCCGATCGAGGGCCTGCGCGACATCCGAACCTGGGACAACCGCGACGTCACCTCGGCCAAGCGGGTGCCCGACCGGCTCCTGGTGCTCGGCGGTGGCGCCGTCGGCGTGGAGATGGCCCAGGCCTGGCGCCGACTCGGCAGCACGGAGGTGACGGTCGTCGAGGCCGCCGATCGCCTGGTGCCGAACGAGGAGCCGTTCGCCGGCGAGCAGCTGACGGCGGCCTTCGCGGCCGAGCGCATCAACGTGGTCACCGGCGCCAAGATGGTGGCCGCCCGTCGGGAGGCGGACGACGCGCCGGTGACGGCCACGCTGGAGGACGGCCGCGCCATCACGGCCGATGAGATCCTCGTGGCAGTGGGCCGCCGGCCGAACACGGCCGACCTCGGTCTCGACACCGTGGGTCTCGAACCGGGCAGGCCCGTACCTGTCGATGACACGCTCTGCGCACCAGCGGTCCCAAACGCCTGGCTCTATGCAATTGGCGACGTGAACGGGCGGGCGCTGTTCACCCACATGGGCAAGTACCACGCCCGCATCGCGGTTGACGCCATTCTCGGGCGCCAGATCTCGTCGGTCGCCGACCACGGGGCAGTCCCCCGGGTGACGTTCACCGATCCCCAGGTGGCGTCGGTCGGGCTGACCGAGGCGCAAGCGCGCGACCAGGGGCTCGACGTGCGCGCCGTCCGGATCCCCCTCCAGAGCACGGCCGCCAGTGTCATCGCCGGGGAGGGCGTCGCCGGCACCGCCCAGCTGGTGATCGACGGATCCCGCCAGGTCGTCGTCGGGGCCACGTTCACCGGCCCTGACATCGACGGCATCCTGCACTCGGCCACGGTGGCCATCGTCGGCGAGGTGCCGATGGATCGCCTCGGCCACGCCGTCGCCGCCTTTCCCTCGATGAGCGAGGTGTGGCTGGAGCTGTGCCTGGCTGACCGCGCCCAGCGTCGCTCGAGCGAGTCCGACACCGGACGAGGAGCGTCGTGAGCTCGACGCCCATTGCCGACCACGCGCTGCTGTCGGACTGCAACTCCTCCGCCCTCGTGAACCGGGAGGGTTCGGTGGAATGGCTGTGCTTCCCGAGGTTCGACAGTCCCTCGGTCTTCGCCCGTATCCTCGACGACGACGCCGGGCATTGGTCCATCCGTCCCGCAGGCGACTTCCAGGCCACCCGCCGCTACGTCGACAAGACGATGGTGCTCGAGACCACGTTCACCACGCCGGCGGGCTCGGTCACCCTCGTCGACGCGCTGGCCATGGGCGCCGACGAGCGCGGCCACGACATCGGCGGGGGTGCGCCGAGCCTGCTGCTGCGCCGGGTCGAAGGAGTGACCGGACGGGTGGAGCTCGAGATGGAGTATGTGCCGCGCACCGAGTACGGGCTCATCTTCCCGCTCCTGATGCAGGTCGAGGGCGGCATCGGCGGGCGGGGCGGATCCGACCTCACCATGCTCTCCACCCCTGTCGATCTCGACATCCGCGCTGGCGCGGCGTTCGGGCGCTTCACGGTGTCGCCGGGCGAGGGAGCGGCCTTCGGGTTGCACTATCGCCAGCCGGGGTGGGGCACCCCCCGGGTATGGCCCCAGGGCGAGCTGGTCCAGCGGCTGGACGACACCCTGGCGACCTGGCGGTCGTGGTCGGACATCCATCAGAGCTACGACGGGCCCTGGTCCGAGCTTGTGCACCAGAGCGGGCGGGTCCTCCAGGCCCTCACGTTCTATCCGACCGGCGCCGTGGTGGCCGCGCCGACCACCTCGCTGCCTGAAGCCGCCGGGGGCAACCGCAACTGGGACTACCGCTTCTCGTGGGTTCGCGACGCCTCGCTCACGATGGACGCGCTCTGGGTGGCGGCCTGTCCGGACGAGGCGGAGAAGTTCTTCGACTACCTGAGCACGGCGGCGGCCATGTCGCTGGGACGAGATCGCGACCTTCAGATCATGTTCGGCGTCCGGGGCGAGCGCGACCTGTCGGAGCGGGAGCTCCCCCATCTCGCCGGCTGGCGGGGGAGCTCACCCGTCCGGGTCGGGAACGGGGCCTGGACCCAGCGCCAGGTCGACGTGTACGGCGAGCTGCTGGCCGCGGTCTACCGGCTGCGCGACCAGCTGGGCAAGCTGGACCCCGCGACCAAGGAGTTCCTGGTGGCCGTGGCCAACACCGCCGCCCAGCGCTGGACGGAGAAGGACCAGGGGATCTGGGAGATCCGCGGCCGGGCCCAGGACTTCCTCTACTCCAAGGTCATGTGCTGGGTAGCCCTGGACCGGGCCATCGCGCTGGCCGGCAAGCTCGGGGCGGAGGACCAGGTGGCCGGCTGGAAGCGGACAATGGACGAGATCCACGAGACGGTGGTCAGCAAGGGCTGGAGCGACAAGGCCGGTGCCTTCACCCAGTACTTCGGCTCCGATGGCCTCGACGCCTCGAACCTCATGATGCCCATCGTCGGGTTCCTTCCCGCCGCGGACCCGCGGATGCTGGCCACCATCGAGGCCACCGAAGCTCGCCTCACCGACCCGCGAGGGCTCGTCTACCGGTACGACACCGACGGTGGCGTCGACGGCCTGGAGGGTACCGAGGGCGCCTTCGTGCTCTGTACGTTCCACCTGGCCCAGGCGCTGGCCCTCGCCGATCAGCCGCAGCGGGCCTGCGCTGTCTTCGAGCGGGCCGTCGCCTACGTCAACGACCTGGGCCTGCTCGCCGAGGAGGTCGACGACACGGGCGAGCTTCTCGGCAACTTCCCCCAGGCCTTCAGCCACATCGGGCTGATCAACGCGGCGTGGGCCATCTCCGAGGCCGAGGACCGGGCTGTCGCGGGATGATCGGCGGTCCGTCGCGCGCTATCCGGGCGTGACCCCCCAGACGGCGGTGCTCCGGTGGCCCGGCTCCAGGACCTGCAGGCCGAGCCCGCTGCGGAAGGCATCGGGCGCACAGGTCATGGGCTCGATGGCCACGGCTCGACGCGTCCGGGCCGGCTCGAGCGTGTCCCCGCTGAAGACCATGACGAAGCCGAAGGACGCGTCCATCCACACCATGATCGTGGGCGAGCCGTCAGGATGGGTGAGCGTGACACGAAGCATGCCGTCCCCGTCTCGTTCGAGGTCGGCGTAGCAGGTGTCCAGCACGGTGGTACCGATCGGGCGGGGTTCCCGGAAGTCCCGCTCCGTGCCGGCGACGGCCAGGCTCCGACCAGTCGGGATCCCCCGGGCATCTGCTTCGAGGACGGAGGGAGCCGGTACGCGCAACACAGCCGTGTCGACCAGGTCGGTGCTCACCGTGAAATAGGGGTGCTGACCGAGCCCGTACGGAAGGGGCTCGGATCCGAGGTTGGTAGCCGTGAAGGCGACGCCGAGGCCCGTGCCGGACAGCGTGTAGGCGACCTCGAGCCCCAATGTGAACGGGTAGCCGACCTGGGGGTGCAGCACGTGGGTGGCGATGACGTGGTCACGGCCGCGCTGGTCGAGCTCCCAGTTGGCCCACCGGACGAGACCGTGGATGGCGTTGCCGCGCTCGGGCTCGGACAGTGGTGTCTGATGATCGGTCCCTCCGAACTGGTATCGCCCGTCACGGATTCGGTTGGGCCAGGGGATGAGCAGCTG
>DASXYV010000231.1:0-5146 GCA_036502305.1 Acidimicrobiales bacterium | reverse complement strand
GTCTACCTGCTGGCCGCCCCCGTCCCCGTTCTCCGACGCGTCCGCCAGCTCCTGGTGGCCGGGGTGGCGATGGTGGTGGCCGGGGGCTGGTGGGTGCTGGCCGCGTCCGTCATACCCCGGGCCGACCGGCCCATCGTGGGGGGCTCCACGGACGGCACGCTCTGGAACCTGATCGTCGGCTACAACGGCCTCGGCCGCATCCGGGGCACCGTCACCACCGCAGGGGCAGGACCGGGCCTGCAGAAGGTCGGCGTCACCCGCCTGTTCGGGACCGAGATGGGCGACTACCTGTCCTGGCTCCTGCCGGCCGCCTTCGTCCTGTCGGTGGTGGCGCTCGTCGTCGCCTGGCCGAGCGACGACCGCCGCCGTACCTGCATGGGCCTGGGCCTCTTCGGCGGCACGCTGGTGATCGGCGGTCTCGCCCTCAGCCTCTCCAAGGGCGTGATCCACGGCTACTACACCGTGATGCTGGCGCCCTCGGCGGCCGCCACCGTGGCGGTCGGTGCGGTGGTGGTCTGGTGGCACCGCGACCGGTGGCTGAGCCGGGCCGCGCTCGCCGTCGCCGTGCTGGTGACGACGGCCTGGTCGTGGAAGCTGCTGGAGCGGGCCAGCGCGTGGCGCCCGCTCGTGCGGGAGGGCCTGATCGTGGTCGGCGTGGTGGCCTTCGTCGGCCTCCTTGTCCTCGACCGTCTCCGAGGGGCGCTCCTGGTCGGGGTGGTGTCGATCGCCGTGGTTGCCGCCCTGGGCGGGTCGACGGCGTGGTCGGTGGCCACCGCTTCCAAGCCGCACACAGGGTCGATCCCACTTCCCGGCCCGGCCGGCGTGGTCCGCACCGGCATCGGCGGCCTGCCCGCCGCGGCCGGGTTCCCGAGGTCGCCGCTCGCCGGTGTGATCGACTCCGTGACGCCGGGTCCGGCCCTCACGAACTACCTGCGGGACGGCTCGGATGGCTACACGTGGGCGGCGGCCGTCATCGGTGGCCAGCAAGCCGCCGGCTACGAGCTGGCCACCGGTCGGCCGGTGTTCGACCTCGGGAGCCACAACGGCACGGATCCCCTACCGACGCTCGACCAGTTCATGCACCTGGTCGAGACCAGGCAGGTCCGGTACTTCATCGGCCAGTCGCCGACCAGCCGAGGGGTCATGGCCGGACCCGAGCAGGCGTCGACCCAGATCTTCGAGTGGGTGGACGCCACGTTCGAGCCCACCTCGGTCGACGACACCGTCGTCTACGACCTGTACAAACCATTGGCCACCGGCTGAGGGTGCGCCGATAGGCGGACCCGGCCCTCCCGGATGGTCGGGGCGAGGCGATCTACCGTCGGCACCGATGGTGGGCGGTTCCCGACTTCCGTTCGACGCGGGCCTCGACGCGGTCGCGACGGGGCCGCCGGTCGAGATCCGGACCTCGACGCGGCGCCGCAAGACGGTGGCCGCCCACTGGGAGGGGGACACCATCGTGGTGGTCGTCCCCCATCGGCTCCCGACGCGGGACCGCCAGGCCTGCGCCGATGATCTCGCCGCCCGCCTGGTGGCCAGCCGAGCCCGACGGCGACCGAGCGACGAGGGGTTGGAGGACCGGGCCCGAGAGCTGTCCCGCCGTTACCTCGACGGTAGGGCGACGCCGAGCGCCGTCACGTGGTCGTCCCGGCAGCGCAGCCGGTGGGCGAGCTGCTCGCCGGCCGACGGCACCATCCGGGTCAGCGATCGGTTGCAGGACGTGCCGCCCTGGGTCCTGGACGCGGTCCTGGTCCACGAGCTCGCCCATCTCCTGCATCCCGACCACAGCCCGGCCTTCCACGACCTCGCCGACCGGCATCCCCGAGCCGGCGACGCCGGGCACTTCCTCGCCGGTTACGCCGCCGGCCTCGAGCGCGCGCCCCGTCACGGCGCCCCGCTCGGTCCCGAAACGTAAGGTCCGGGCATGGATCAACGGCTCAGCCTCGTCACCCTCGGGGTCACGGATCTGGCCCGGGCCCGTGCCTTCTACGAGCAGCTCGGTTGGCAGGGACAGGAAACCCAGGAGACGGTCTTCTTCCAGGCTGGCGGCATGGCTGTCGTCCTCTGGGGACGCGACAAGCTGGCGGCCGACTCGGGGGTCGCCGACTCCCCACCGGGTCCCTTCAGCGGAGTGGTGCTGGCGCAGAACGTCAGGTCCGAGGCGGAGGTTCGTGACGTCGTCGCCCGGGCCGAACGCGCCGGGGGCACCGTGACCCGAGCGCCGGCCCCCACCTTCTACGGGGGCTACGCCGGATGCTTCGCCGACCCCGAAGGGCACATCTGGGAGGTGGCCCACAACCCCGGCTTCGCCATGGCCGCGGACGGCTCGATCACCCTCCCCGATTTCAGCGCCGATCCTCCTGGCTGAGTCCCGCCGTTCTGGGAGTGGTTTCGGCACCTCTCGGGTAGCGGAACCACTCCCAGAACGGGACACGGGGCTCACTGCTGACGTCCCGGAGTTACGAAACGACGGGCCGTGGGCATGACGGCCTCATCCTGCGATGCCGAAGGAGGCGCACGATGCCCCGAGCCTGGAGCGACAAGCGCGAGCGTCAGTACGAGCACATCAAGGACGGCCTGGTCGACCGCGGGGAGAGCGAGGACACCGCCGAAGAGATCGCCGCCCGCACCGTCAACAAGGAGCGGGCCCGGGCCGGCGAGGCCCGCCAGGCGAGCCGCACGTCGACCAAGGACATCTCGTCAGGCCGGCGGGGAGGGCTCCGATCGCACCGCGGGCCCGGTGGCCGGACCCGCGATCAGCTCTACAGCGAAGCCCGGGCGAAGGGCATCAAGGGCAGGTCCAAGATGAGCAAGGCCCAGCTGCAGCGCGCCGTCGACGGCTGAACGCGCCGGGAACCGACTCAGGTCGGCGGCCGTGAACGGGCCCGGGAGAGGATCTCGAGCACCTCGTCGTCGGAGGTCTGGTCGAAGTGCCGGTACCACTGGCCCACAGCGACGAGGTCGCGGCGTGACTCCACGCACAGCACGGCGTCGGCCACGGCCGACAGGCGCTCCACGGTGTCACGGGCACCGACCGGCACGGCCAGCACGATCGAGCGGGCCGAGGCCTGGCGCAGGTCGAGCACCGCCGCCTCGGCCGTCACCCCCGTGGCCAGGCCGTCGTCGACGAGGACGACGTCGTGGTCGGACAGGGGCGGCAGGGTCCGCCCTGACCGGTAGAGCGCCACCCGACGGCGCAGCTCCGACCGCTCCCGCTCGACGAGCGCCTCGAAGGCGGTGTGGTCGAGGCCGAGGACCTCCAGCGCCAGGGGATCGGACACGACCGTGCCGCCTTCGGCGATGGCACCGACGCCGTACTCCGGTTGGTGCGGCGCGCCGATCTTGCGGGCCACGTACACGTCGAGCGGAGCACCGATCCGACTGGCGACCTCGGCACCGACCGGGACACCTCCCCGCGGCAGCGCCAGCACGATCGGCTCGGCCAAGTCCCGAGCTGCGACGAGCTCTCCCAACAGGCTTCCGGCCTCGGCTCGGTCACGGAACCGCATCGCCTTCAGCCTTCCCTCCCGCCAGCCGGCCTACCCGGTCAGGTCATCGAGCTCCGGACGACCCTGGATCAGCTCCACCCCGAAGCCGTCCCGGGCGAGCCGGAGCAGGACCTGGCCCGGCACACCGAGATCGGCGACCCGGGCTCGAGCCAGCGCCTCCAGCTCGGCGACTCCGCTGGCGAGCTCGTCCGGGCCCTCCCGGCGGGCTTCGCTCAGGATCAACGTGTTGCGCCAGACCTTGCGCCTCGCTTCCTTCATGAAGCGCCGAGAGGCGGCCTTGTTGAACGGGGTCAGGAGTCGGTCGAGCCACGTGCGGTCGCCGGGCTCCTCGAGGCGCTTCAGCTCCTCGTTCTCGGCGTCGACCCGCGAAGCCAGGATCAGGTCGATGCGCTCGTGGTCGATGTTGCGACGGGCCACCACGTCCGGATCGGCGAGCTCGTCGTCATCGATCACTGCCAGCAGGGCGAGAGGGAGGTCGAAGTTGATGTGGGCGTTCATGCCCACGAGCACGTGACGCAGGGGCGGTAGGCGGTCCCCCGCCCCGGCGGCGAAGGCCACGGCCCAGGGGGCGGGGAGCGGTCGGTCGTGCGTCCACGCCTCGACCGCGTCGAGGTAGAGGCTGGCAAAGGTCACGTCCCATCGCTCCACCCAATCGGGATCCACGAAGTGCTCGGTTCGCAAGGCCTTCTGCACCGCAAGGGTGGTACGGCGATAGGTGGCGAGGAAGTAGCGCCGGGGATCATCCTCGGCTTCGAGGGGAGCGAGCAGGGCCGCCATGCGCTCGACGACTCCTTCGATGGTCGACGAGCCGTCCGACATCCCCGAACGCTACCGAGCAGCTTTTCCCCTGCGTCGATGGCCGCCTCCCCTACGATCCGGCCCGGGCAGGAGGGTGCAATGGACGAGGAACGGGCGCGATCCGATCGGGTGCTCCCGACGTCGCGCATCCTGGGCGCGGCCATCGTGCCATTCCTGGTCGTGGCCTTCCTCGTGCTCTATCCACGGCCGACCGACACCCAGGACTGGTTTGCCTGGACGATCCGGCCCACGATGACGCCGATGGTGCTCGGCTCGGCCTACCTGGGTGGAGCATGGTTCTTCGTCCGGGTGGTCCGGGCCGATCGGTGGCACACCGTGCGGATCGGCTTCATCCCGGTCACCGTGTTCGCCTCGTGCCTGGGCCTGGCCACGATCATCCATTGGGACAAGTTCAACCATGGTCATGTGGCCTTCTGGCTCTGGGCCGGCCTCTACTTCACCACCCCGTTCCTCGTGCTCGGCGCCTACCTCTGGAACCAGACGACCTCGCCCCCAGCGTCGCCCGACGAGCTGCGGGTCACGACCGTCGCCCGCTCACTGATGGCGGCGACCGGCATCGCCGCCGTCGGACTCGGCGCCTACCTCTACCTGGTCCCGATCCGGGCGATCACCATCTGGCCCTGGGCGCTCACGCCGCTCACCGCTCGGGTGATGGGAGCCGTGCTGCTCCTCGGCATCGCCGGGATCCTGGCCGCGATCGACGCCCGGTGGTCGTCCTGCACCGTGATGATCGACGTGGCTCGGATCATGATCGCCCTGATCCTCGTGGCGTCGGTGCGAGCCCACGACGAGTTCGACACCTCCCGGCCGCTGACCTG
>DASXYV010000230.1:0-1750 GCA_036502305.1 Acidimicrobiales bacterium | reverse complement strand
CCGGAGCGGAGCTCGTGGCCGTGAGTTGCTGGACGCTCCAGACGCCGCCGAAGCTCTTGATGCCCTGGCCGTAGGCGTCCCCGGAGTCCTTGTCGGTGGCGAAGCGGTACAGGGGCTTACCTTGGAAGGTGACGAGCTGGTCACCGCCGGGCGCCGGTGCCGTGCCGAGACCGGTCACTCCCGCGGCACCGGTCGGCGTGACGCCTGATGGCACTTCCAGGGGCGGCCAGACGCTCAGGCAGGGGCCCGTGCAGGGGACGGGCTGACTGGCGCTGGTAAGCGTGTACAGGGTCAGACCCTTGCTGTCCGCCAGGATCGTCCCCAGCTTTGCGTCGTGCTTGGTCGAGACCACCGTCATCGCCGCGCCGGTCCTGGCCGCCGACGCGCCGGTGCTGCTGGGGGCGGCTTTCGTCGACGAGGACGAACCGCAGGCCGCAGCACCGGAGGTACCCTGGGGTGGTCGATTGCGAAAGGGAGGGAGCATCGATGGGGGCTACCGAGAACACAGATGTCGTTCGGAGGGGCTACGAGGCGTTCCAGAAAGGTGATCTCGCAGCGTTCAACGACATCCTGGCCGACGGCTGCGTCTGGCACGTGCCCGGGCGGAGCCAGCTGGCCGGCGACAAGAAGGGTCGCCAGGCGACGGTCGAGTACTACGGCAAGCTGGGGGAGCTGAGCGCGGGCACCATCAAGGTCGAGGTGCACGACATCTTCGCCAATGACGAGCACGTGGTCGGACTGCACCGGGTCTCGGCCCAGCGGAGCGACACGTCCTACGACACCACCGAGGTCATCGTCTTCCACGTCGCAGGTGGTCAGATCACCGAAGCCTGGGAGCACCCGTTCGACCTGTACGAGCAGGACGAGGTGTTCGCCTGAGCGAAGCATCCGGCGCCAAGCCACCGTCGTAGCACCGGCCACGTCGGCCGCGGCTACGACGGCGCCGAGATACCGGAAGGCTCCATTCCTGCCTTGGGGGCGCTCCCCGGCTGGTCGGTGGGCAGGCGGATGGTGAAGGTCGCGCCACCGCCGTCGGTCTCCGAGACGCCGACGCTGCCGCCGTGGGCGGCGACGATGGCCGCGACGATGGAGAGGCCGAGCCCGGCGCCGCCGTACTGGCGGGACCGTGAGACCTCGGCCCGATAGAAGCGCTCGAACGCCTTCTCCGCCTGCTCGGCGCTGAGCCCCGGCCCGTCGTCGGACACCTCGATGATGGCATCGGACGCTTCTCTGGTCACCCGCACGGTGCTCCTGGTGCCAGCGGGGGTGTGGGCGCGGACGTTGGCCAGCAGGTTGTCGATCACCTGGCGGAGCCGTGCCCCGTCTCCGATCACCTCGACGGGCTCGCTGGCGACGACCTGTGCCGGCCACGACGAGTCGACCGTCTGCGCCGCGTCCACGGCCTCGGCGGCGACGCGTACCAGCTCCACCGGACGGCGCTCGAGCGGTCGGCCTTCGTCCAGCCGGGCCAGGAGCAACAGGTCCTCGACGAGCAGGCCCATGCGCGCCGTCTCGGCACGCACGCCCGCCATCACCCGAGCCAGGTCGTCGGGCTGGGCGCTCGCCCCGCGGTCGAACAGCTCGGCATAGGCGGACACCGCAGCCAGCGGCGTGCGGAGCTCGTGGGAGGCGTCGGCGACGAAGCGGCGGAGGCGCTCCTCGGAGCGCCGCAGCTCAGCTTCGGTTCGGTCCCGCTGCTTGAAGGCGTCCTGGATGCGTTCCAGCATGGCGTTGAGGGCGCGGGCCAACC
>DASXYV010000229.1:0-2792 GCA_036502305.1 Acidimicrobiales bacterium | reverse complement strand
TGCTCTTCGGTGGTGCGGCGCGGAGAGCTCCCCTCGGGCGATCACGGTGGGCACCGACACCTGAGTTGGGTCGAACGGTGCACCGTCGTCGCGCATCGACGTCATCTCGGCGATCAGCGCCGCGCCTTCGTCACGCCTTCGGGCCCGGGCGCGCTCGGGCAGGCGCTCCCACCGGGCGTCGCCGATCACCCGGCGCATGAAGGTCTCGGCCGCGTCCTCCGGTCCGCGGGCGCCGGCGGCGGAGCCGCCGGCGCTCCGCTTGGGCCACCACGGCAACCACGGCGCCGGCGGCTCGTAGGCGACCACGGCCCGGATCTGCTCTGGCCGCCGCCAGGCGGCGGCCAGAGCCATGGTTCCCCCGTAGCTGTGGCCGGCCGCCACTGTGTGGCGGCCGGCAAGGACCGAGAAGAGATCGTCCACGTGCTCATCGAGCGTGTGGGCGAGCGGCAGCGCCTGGCGCGACCGGTGGTAGCCGCGCCGGTCGTAGGTGAGCACCTGCAGGTCGCTCAGGCGGGTCACGACGCGGGAGAAGCTCGGGCCGCGGTCCATCGACCCGTGGATGAGCACCACGAGATCGGCGGCGTCGGGTGCGGGCTCGCGCTCGTCCACGTACAGGCCCGACGGCAGGAGCGGCACGATCGTCGTGCTATCACCCGACGCGGCCGAGCCGCCAAGTGCGCAGGCGCGCAGGCGGTGGCGGAGGTTAGTCTCCTGACGATCGTGTCAGGGAGGTGGCTCCATGCGCTTCATCGACAGTGACGGCCACGTGCTCGAGCATCCCGACGGGATGCTCCGCTACGCCCCGAAGGGCTACGAAGATCGGATCTGGCACATAGAGACCGATGCCAAGGGCCGCGAGTGGGCGATCATGGACGACCTGCGCATGCCCGCGAACGGGCTCGCCCTGGCGGGGACCGCAGGCATGTCGGACGAGGAGCGGGGCAGGGCACAGCGGGGGGAGCTCCGCTACACCGAGGTGAGGCCGGCGGCGTACAACGCCAAGGCCCGCCTGGAGGACATGGGGGCCGACGGCATCGACCAGTCGGTGCTCTATCCCACGATGCTGCTCGGCATCCAGAGCCACCGTGACGTCGACTTCGCCACGGCCCAGTGCCGGGCCTACAACGACTGGGTGTCCGACCACGTCAGCGAGGGGGACGGTCGTCTGTTCGCCGCCGCCGTCCTGCCTCAGCAGGACCTCGACCGGGCGGCGGCCGAGATCCGGCGCGTCGCCGAGCTTCCGGGGGTCGTGGCCGTCTTCATCCGGCCCAACCCCACCGCCGACTGGAAGCAGTTCAACGACCCCGTCTACGACCCGATCTGGCGCGCCGCATCCGACACCGGGCTGCCCGTCGGGCTGCATCCGTTCCTGGCCGCCGATCTCCCGGGTGCCTGCATCGGGATGCACTTCAACCGCCTCGGCACCTCGGCCGCGCCCCTGCCCGACGAAGGCGGGGCCGACGTCAACATCGACAACATCTACTTCACCCAGGCTCTGTCCAACCCCTTCGACATGATGAGCTCGATGGCGTTCCTGCTCGCTGGCGGGGTGTGTGAGCGCTTCCCGGGCCTCAAGCTCATCTTCCTCGAGGCCAACGGGGGCTGGCTGGTGCCCTGGTTGGAGCGGCTCGATCACCACGCCGAGATCTTCTCGTGGGACGTCCCGTGGCTGAAGGAGAGGCCCTCGGACTACTTCCGGCGGCAGTGCTGGATCAGCTTCGATGCGGACGAGTCGACGTTGGCGTTCACCGCCAACTCGCCGCTGTGCGGCGCCGACCGCATCATCTGGGCGTCGGATTACCCGCATCCCGACGCCAAGTACCCGGGTGTGACGGCTGAGCTGGCCGAGGCCATCGAGGGTCTCACCAAGGAGCAGCAGGCGCTGATCGCCGGCGAGAACGCCGTCGCTCTCTACGGGCTGTAGCCGAAGGCGATCGTGGGCGAACGCGTCTCGGTGGTCGACTACCTCGTCCTCGACGACGGCGAGCCCTACCTGGTAGCCACCGCATGTCAGAACTGTGGCGCCACATACTTCGAGCGACGCAACGCCTGTGCGCGGTGCTTCATGACGAGCTTCGAGCGGCGACGGATCGCGGACACCGGCACCGTTCGCTCCTACACCATCGTCCACCGCGCCGCGCCGGGGGTGGCCGTGCCCTACGTATCGGCGATCGTCGAGCTCGACGGTGGGGGAGTGGTGAAGGCCAACATCCGCGACGTGGAGCCCGAGCCCGGAGAGGTCCGGCTCGGCATGCCGGTAGCAATGACGACCTTCGTGGCCGGGACCGACGACGACGGGACCGAGGCGGTGGCCTTCGGGTACTCGCCGGCACAGGGGAAGGACAGCGATGCCTGACGACGTGTGGATCCTCGGTGCGTCGATGGTCAAGTTCGGCCGCTACCCGGATCAGGACCTCATGGACATCGGCTCCGAGGCCGCCATGGGCGCCCTCGCGGACGCTGGGGCGTCCATGGCCGACATCGACATCCTCGCCGTGGGCAACCAGCTCGAGCCCGTGGCCGGCGTGGGCCAGCGGCTTCAGAAGCAGATCGGCCAGACGGGCATCCCCGTCTACAACGTCACCAACGCCTGTGCTACCGGAGCCAGCGCCATCCGGGTCGTCTCCATGGCCATCAAGGCGGGCGAGGCCGAGATGGGTCTCGCCGTCGGGGTGGAGAAGATGGCCAAGGCCGGCATCCCCGGAGGAGGCGGCGCCCAGCCCGAGAAGGTCGTGTACGAGCGCCAGGGACGTACGGGCGCGGTGATGAGTGTCGAGGGAGTCCTGGGGACC
>DASXYV010000228.1:0-9778 GCA_036502305.1 Acidimicrobiales bacterium | reverse complement strand
CTCGGCTCCCTCCGGGTAGCCCGTCACGGCGTCGGCGACCTGGTGGATGGTCAGCGGCCGCTCGGTGTCGAGCAGGGCCAACACCAGGTTGGTGAGCCGCTCCAGCCGATCCCGCCTCTCCACCGGCGACAGCGTAGGCCGCGTCATGGCGGCTTCGCCGCCCAGGGCGGAGGCCCCATCCCCGCCCTCCGCAGTCCTCGCCGACACAGGGCGGCGGGGACCCCAACCCCGCCGCCGGCCGTCTGTCATGGCGGCTTCGCCGCCCCGGGCTCGGCGCCTTAGCCGAGGTGGCGGAAGCGCAAGGGCAGCTGGTCGGTGACGTACGCACGGAGCGAGTCGCCACCGTGCTCGCCGACGACGACGACGGCGTAGTTGCCACTGCGGGGCACCGTCTCGTGATCGACGTCGCCAGGCGCGTACTTCCCCTGGAAGGCGACGACGCAGACCGACCGCTTCGCCTCGCCGGGAGACAGGGTGGTGGGAGGCTGGCTGGTGAGGGCCGTGGAGGGCGGCCGGCGTAGCTGTGCCAGCGTCACCCGGCGCACGCCGAGGAGGCGGCCCTTGCTGTGGACGGCCGTCGTCGCCGACGGGAGGGCCTGGAAGCAGGCGCTGGAGCCCGTCCCGAGCGAGTTGTGGGTCGAGGCGCAGCCGCCCAGGGCGACGACACCGAGGGCCAGCCCGAGACCGGCCGCGGCAGCCCTCCGGAACGAGATCTTCACGCCCTCACCAGGTCAGATTGTCCCGCATCGGCCTCGCCTCGGCCCGAGCGACGGTGGATCTCCAGCACGACGGCGGTCCCCCATCCGATCGGCAACGACACCCAGAAGCTCAGGAGGCGGTACACGAGGACGGCAGCCACCGTGGTCGCCTCAGCCCCGCCGTAGGCGACGAGGGCGATGGTGATGCTGCCCTCGACCACCCCGAGCCCACCCGGCGTGATGGGAAGATTGGCTGCCAGCTGGCCCGCCCCGTAGGCGAGGAGCACCCCGCGCCAGGGGACCGGCGCCCCCACGACGCCGAATGCGGCGACCAGGCAGCCGCAATCAAGGACCCAGTTGGCCATGGCCCATGTCAGGGCGATCCCCCACTGGCGGCGGCTGGGGGTCACGGCCGTGAGCCGTCCGAAGGTGCGGTCCACCACCGCCCGGGGCGTCGCCCGGGGCCGGCCCGTGAGCCGCTTGACCAGCCCGACGACGCCCGTCGCCAGGCTCCGGAGGAGCCCCCGCCGCCAGGCGATAACCACCACCACGACGATCCCGACGATCACGCCGAAGGTCGGCGCGACGACACCGAGGCCCGAGGAGCTCTGCGAGCCGGCCACGACGAGGCCCACGGTCGCCAGGGCAGCCAGGGTGACGGCCGCACAGGCGTTGTCGGCGATGATGGCCCACACCGACAGGGTCTCGTCAGCTCCTCGGCGGCGGAACTGGTGGTAGGAGAAGAGGCTGCCCCAGGCGACGCCCCCCGGCAGCGAGTTGGTGAGCGAGTTGTAGGCCAGGGTGATGGCGGTCGAGCTGGGTAGCCCCAGATCGAGGTCGCCGCTCAGGAGGATCTGCCGCTGGAGGGCGCCGTAGGCGACGATCGAGCCGATCTCGAGGACGATGGCCACCACCAGCCACACCCAGTCCATGTCCTCCAGATAGGACGTGGCGCCCGCCAGCTCGCCCTTGCGCCCGATCACCGCCCAGGCGGCGAAGCCGGCCAGCGCCAGGCCCCCGACGACCCGGATGAAGGGCCAGGCCCGTCGCCATCCCGACCGGTGGCGCTTCCCGCTGTCGGGCCCGTCGCCTGCGGGAGCCGGGGCCTCGGTGGGCTCTACCCGCTCGCCCACGATCGCCACGACTGGAGGGCCAGCGAGATCACGGCGCCGGCAGGCGCTCGACCGACGTACTGGTCGTACTTGCGGGCGAGCAGCCCCAAGGCGCGGCCTCGCTCCTCAGCGGCCTGAGCGTCCTCGGGCTCGAGCACCGTGGCCACCCCGTCGGCCCGTACCCACCACAGACGGTCCCAATCCTCCTCGTAGTGGTCGACCAGCACCGACGCCGCCGGGTTGGCCCGCAGGTTGTCGAGGCGACGCAGGCTCGGGCCTCGTTTGGGCTTGTGGTCCACCGCCGAGTAGAGACGGTCGCCGTCGACGGCGAAGCAGATCGGCACGACGTGCGGATGGCCCAGCCGATCGGCGGTGGCGAGCCTGGCGACACGAGCCTCGGCGAGCCGCCGGTGAGCCTCCCCCTCGTTCAAGCGGGGGATCCCAGGCGCGCGCTCGCGACCGCTCGGCGCTCGCCGAGCAGGTGGCGGTCAGACGGCCTGGGCCGGACCCAGGACCTGGTCGATACGGGCGAGGACCCAGTCATACGATCCGCTCATCACGGGTGCCTTGCAGAAGTGGCACACGCCGGCGAGGTCGAGGTCGAGGGGCGCGCCGCAGTTGGGGCACCGCTGTTGCATGGTGCCGCCGTCGGCCTTGGTCGTGGCGGAGCTCGACCGCTGGAACACCCAGTCCTCGCTCCACTGGTCCACCGACTTGTTTCCCCGCAACCGCTTGCCCGAGGAGGCGTCGACGTCGTAGTCGGCGCAGGCGGCGAGGAAGCGCACGGTGATCGTGTCTTTGGATTGATCGCTGCTGGCGCCGATGATGCTGGCGGCGCCGACCGACAGGTCCTCGAGGACATTTCGCTTTCCCGAGCGCTCGTAGCCCTCGATCTGGACGCGATGCTGCTGCCAGATCCCGTCGGCCATGACCTGGCGGCTCATCTCGGGCTTCTGGTCGGTCCAGGCCTCCTGGACCGTGAAGAAGGCCCGCTCGGTCGAGGCGATGAAGGCGTCCCGGTCGAAGGCGGGATCGTGGGCTTGGATCGCCGCCAGACCGTCGGACACGTCGTTGTGGGCAGCTGGCATGCTGGCCTCCTCGGGAGGGCTCGGAAAGGTCGGGCGACCCAGGTTCTCGTCGGGGAAGGGCGCCTGGACCGGCAGTGACCGCCGACGCGAAGCGGCGAAGCCGATGAGCACGATGACGGCCACGATGATCAGGAAGAAGACCAGACCGCCTCCGACGCCACCGATGGGGAGGAAGAAGAAGCCGCCGTGCCCGAAGCCGCCCCCCCCACCGCTGAACCCGCTGCCACCACCACTGCTGCCGCCCCCACCGCTGAAGCTGTGTCCCCCACCGGCGCGGGCGAGTATCGGACCGAGGAGTCCTGCCATTGGAGTCAGCCCTCGTGCGGAGCGTCAGGCCCGGCCGACGGCGGCGGCGCTGCGGCGGTCCCGCACTGGGTGCAGAAACGGGCTCCTGGCGCCAGCTCGGCGCCACATTGCGAGCAGTGGGTGACGGCCGGTGTGAGTCGGCCGCCGCACGAGGAGCAGAACCGGGCGCCAGCCGGGTTCTGGACCGAGCACGACGGACACGCGATCGGGGCCTGGTCCCCCTCCTGGGTGGGCTGGGCCGACTGGCCGCCAGCACCGACAGCCGGCTGGGCCGGTGGCGGGGCCTGGGCCGGCGGCTGCTGGGCCACACCACCCACCGCCTGCTGGCCCACGCCCATGCCCGTGGCCAGGATGGCGCCGCCAGCGGCTGCCCCGCCCTTGGACATGCCCTCGCCGGCGCCGAGCAGGGCCTCGCCCGCTGCGTACTGCTGGAAGCCGCCGGCCAGCTTGGAGTAGGCGGTGTCCTTGGCGAGCGACTTGAGGGTCTCCTCGTCCTGCTCGGCGAGGTTCACGTCGAAGTTGCCCATGCGCACGATGGCCAGGCCATAGGCCTTCAGGATCTCGTTGCCGCCGTCGATCACGGTCTGCTCGATGTCGGGTGTGTACGCCGAGAGGCTCAGCACCGGCCAGCCGTTGCCGAGGATCTGCCGGGTCACCTCGGTGCGCATCACCTTCAGCAGCTGAGCGCCGACCCAGTTCGTGATGGCGTCGTTGTTGGTCACGTCCACGGTGCCGGTGAGGTTGGTCACCAACGGGACAGCGTCCGTGACCTTGAGGGAGTACTCACCGAAGACTCGAAGCGTCACGATGGTGCCGGTCTGGGGGTCCTTGACGTCGTCGACCCGTCCCCCGAAAGGCTGGCCCGGATATTCCCTGGTGCCGACGAAGAACAGCTCGGCCCGGTACGCGTTCCCGCCTGTGGCATGGTCGATGAAGGCACCGAGGAACGGAAGCTCGTCGGCGTCGATCTGGTGCTGACCGGGCGTGATGGTCCCGATGACCTGGCCCTGGTTGAGGAAGAGGGCGGTCTCGTCGACGTCCACGATGGCCCGGCTGAGCCGGCGGATGTTGTGGTCCGGCCACTTGTAGACCAGCTGTCCCTTGGCATTGTCGGGGACAGCGATGAACTCACGACTGAACAGACCCATGTCACATCCTTCCGAGGAGGTCCCTGAGCACAGGACCCTCCGCCCCAGGGTACTGTCCGGCGGGCGCGTTCGGCGTCTCAGGTCGGCGTCTTCCTGCCCGGGAGGTGAGGGCAGGAGGAACAGGCGCAGGGCGACGTCATACCATGGGGACGGCGGGAGACAACGGGAGCTAGGGGGCGAACAATGACCACCTCCGACACGGCCGACCCGGGAGGCCGGCGCGAGGGCAACGCCGGCCCCGGAGGCCGGCGCGAGGGCAACGCCGGCCCGGGAGGCCGGCGCGAGGGCAAGCCCATGGCCATCCTCCTGGAACCGATGGTCAAGGCCTTCGTGGGCCCCAGCCCACCGATCACCATCCGGTTCTGGGACGGCAGCACGCTCGGTCCCGATCGAGCACCGGCGACCCTCACGGTCCGCTCCCCCAGAGCGCTGCGGCGGATCCTGTACGCGCCACGCGAGCTCGGCGCGGCCAGGGCCTACGTCGCGGGTGAGCTGGACCTCGACGGGGACGTGTACGCGGCGCTCGGCCTCCGCGACACCATGGCGGCCCGAGGCCAGGACAACGCGGACAAGGTGGGCCTGGGCAGGCGGGGCTGGCTCGACCTGCTGCGGGCGGCGGGAAGCTCGGGGGCCTTCGGGCCACCGCCTCCTCCGCCGCCGGAGGAGGCTCGCCTGCGGGGCCGCCTCCACTCCAAGGCCCGCGACGCCGCCGCCATCTCCCACCACTACGACGTCTCCAATGACTTCTACCGGCTCGTCCTGGGCGAGACCATGACGTACTCCTGTGCCCATTTCGAGACGCCCAGCGCCAGCCTCGAGGACGCCCAGCGCTCGAAGCACGATCTGGTGTGCCAGAAGCTCGGGCTACGGCCCGGCGCGCGGCTCCTGGACGTCGGCTGCGGCTGGGGCACCCTGGCCATGCACGCCGCGCAGCACTACGGGGCGCAGGCGGTGGGCATCACCATCTCCGAGCGTCAGGCCGCCCTGGCCGCCCAGCGCGTGCTCGACGCCGGTCTGGGCTCCAAGGTCGAGATCCGCCAGCAGGACTACCGCGACGTCGACGACGGACCGTACGACGCAATATCCAGCATCGGCATGTTCGAGCACGTCGGGCTGTCCCGTCTCGCCGAGTACCTCGGCGACCTCTACCGCCTGCTCCGGCCCGAGGGTCGGCTGCTCAACCACGGCATCTCCCGGCCGGGGCCGTCCGGCCTGGCCCGCACGTCGTTCATCAATCGCTACGTGTTCCCCGACGGCGAGCTCCACGAGGTGGGCACTGTCGTCAGCGCCGCACAGGCCCAGCACTTCGAGGTGCGCGACGTGGAGTCGCTGCGGGAGCACTACGCCCGGACCTTGCGCAAGTGGGTGGCCAACCTCGAGTCGGGGTGGGATCGCGCCGTCGGTCTCGTCGGAGCCAGCCGAGCCCGCGTCTGGCGGCTCTACATGGCCGGCTCGGCCCTCAACTTCGAGGCCGCCCGCACGAGCATCCACCAGGTGCTGGCCGTGAAGGGCGGCCCGCGCGGCGAGAGCGGTATGCCGCTGACCCGGGCCGAGCTCCTGGGCCTGGTGCCGGCGCGCAACGACGCGCAGGCCAGCCTTTCCTGATATCAGGTCGACAGGATCAGGTGACGGGGAGGGCGCTGCCAGCCACCCACTTGTCCCAGGGTGTGTTCCAGTCGACCGTGCCGTTGTCGGTCAGCTCGGGCGGCCTCGGGGAGTTCACGATGTTGACGATGTCGCCCCGCTGGCTGAAGTTGAAGAACCACACGGCGTTGTCGGGAGCCAGGTTGACGCAGCCATGGGAGACGTTGGAGTTCCCCTGAGATCCGACGGACCACGGAGCCGCATGCACGAACTCGCCGCCGTCGCTGATGTTGACGTCCTGGGCCACGTGCTCGTAGTACCCGTCGGGCGAGTTGCGGGGGATGCCCACCGACTGCGAATCCATGATCAGGTCCGCCGTCTTGTATTGCACGATGTGCGCCCCGCCCATGGACGGGTACTTGTCCCGCCCGGCGCTGTCCTTGAAGGTCTGCACGACCTGCCCGTTGTTGGTGACCGTCATCATGTGGCTGCCGATGTCGACGGTGCTCACGTGGGCGTCGCCGACCGTGAAGCCCACCTTGCGGCTGGTCACGCCCCAGATCCCGTTGCCGGCGTTCACGCCGCCCAGGTTCGACGCCAGGGTGACGTGCTCACCGGTCGGCCAGTAGGCCTGCGGCCGGTAGTGGACCTCCTTGGCGCTCAGCCAGTCCCAAGCACCGACCACCGGCGTCGAGGTCTGCACCACCAGGGCCCGCTGCACCGCCGCCTTGTCGGCCACCGCGTGGTTGAACTTGACCACGATGGGCATGCCCACGCCCACGGTCCCGCTGGTCGGCTCGATGTCGTCGGTCAGGGTGGCGACGGGCTGCAGCGTCGTGAACGACGCCTGCTGCTCGACCACCTTGCCCGAGGAGGTCTTGCCGGTGACCTGGACCGTATAGCTGGTGAGCGGGGCCAGGACGCCCGGCACGGAGGACCACGTCCCCCCTCCCGGGTCGAGGATGCCGGCCACCGGCTGTCCCAGCGGCCCGGTCACCTGCACGGCGCTGAGGTGGCCACCCGAGGCGTTGACGGTGACCGGAGCGTTGAGCGGGACCGCCGTGGCCCCGTTGGTCGGGCTGAACGTCAACTGCAGGCCCGATCCCTGGGCGCTGGCCGGCTGGCCCTGGCCGCCACCCTGCGCCTGGCCGCGGGCTGACACCTCGGACTGGAAGCTATGCGTCCCCAGGTAGACGCCAGCAGCGGCACCGACGACGAGGACGGCGCCGACGACGACCAGCCAGCCGCGCCGCGGCCACCGCGTCGGCCACCGGATCATCGCTCGAGCGCCCCCGTGACCTGCACATATCGTGACAACGAGGACAAACCGTCGGCTACCGACAATCCACCCATGAGGCCCCAAACCCCAGCGCTGACATATGACGCCACCATACCTATATACACGACTTCGGAACGGCCGCAAACGCGAGGGCGAAGGACCTGTTCAGAGCGGGGATCGGCGCGGGATCAGCCCGACGCCGGCGTACGCAGCTCAGACAGGGGCAGCTCGGCGGTCACGTCCCCCGCACAGTGCGGGCAGCCGGCGACGTGCCGCCAGGCCCGGAGCGCCCTGGACCCGGTGGGCTCGACGATCACCATGAACGAGTCCGAGCGGGAGTCCAGGTCGAGCCGGTAATAGGGGCGCCATGCGGTCGACGCCTCCTCGACGTCGAGATCCAGTCCTTTGAGCACGCGGCGGAACCGCCGGCGTTCGGTGTCGAACAGCCACGTGCTGTGGCAGGACTCGATCACCAGGACGTCGGGCACGGTCGAACCAGGGTTCGGGCCGAGAGACATGGCGCAACATCATGGCCGGCCCACCGGAGAATGCAAGGGCCTGATCGTTGCGGTTTCGTGACGATTGTCACATAACGGTAGCAATCCGACCATTCGGGCTCGTCCCCGAGATGTACCGGCGCCGGGTTGGCCGACGCCTCGTCAGGGCGGGGGAATGAGGCCGGGTCCGGTGGCCAGGCATGCCTCGGTGGCGGCGTTGTCGTTGGGGGCGGGCAGGGCCGGCGGTTCCCGAAATGCGGGCGGCGACCGGAGGTCCACGAAGTCGAGCAGGTTGCTGGCGTTGGCGTCGCGATAGGTCATGGCGGGCAGGTTCCACTTGGTCTCGACCAGCTTGAGGATGGAGGTGTGGTCGGCGACGACGTGGGAGACGTGGTTGCGCCGGGCATAGGGCGAGACCACCACGCAGGGCACCCGGAACCCGTACCGGTCGAAGCGGCCCGGCTGGTCGGTGGGCGAGATGGCCGGCGGGATCGAGTCGGGCAGCGGCGCCGGGGGCGGGGGCACGTGGTCGTAGTAGCCGCCGTGCTCGTCGTAAGTCCAGACCAGGAGCGTCCTTCCCCATGCCGGACCGGACATCACCGCGTTGATCACCTTCGCCGAGAACGCCTCGCCGACGACGATGTCCTGGGGATCCTCCTCCGACGCGTGGACGAACTCTGTATCGACTATCGAGTACCCCGGCAGCGTGCCGGCGGCCGCATCGGCGTAGAAGCGATCGATGGGGACGATGTTCTGCTTGTCGCGGAGGGCGAGCGAGGGCACCAGATACGTGGTGGGAAGGTTGGTGTAGTAGTTCCTCCACGTGATGTGGTGGGCGTCGAGACGGTCGAAGATCGTCCCGTTGGGCGGCGGTGGGTCCGATGGAGTCGGGAGCGGATCCGCGACCTGGCCCCAGGACGTCGCCGCCAACAGGTACCGGCGGTTCGGGTACGTCTGGGCCAACGTCGAGGCGAAGTAGCGATCTCCAAGCGGGAACGTGCGCGCCAGCCCGTGATAGAAGGGCAGGTCGGCGGCCGTCCAGTACCCCATGGCAACTGGTCCGCTGCCGCTTCGGACGAACCCGTCGTTGCGGCCGCCGTCCCATTGGATATGGCTGTCGTTCCAGTTCTGGCTGGGATGGTTCTGCTGCTGACACGTCGTGGGCATGCGGAACGCCCGCACCACCCTGCCCGTGGGGTCGGCGTTGGCCGCCGTCGGCCGTCCGTCGGGCCCGATGGTGAACCCGTCTCCCCTGCCGAGCGTACCGAGGTAGTTGTCGAAGGAGTGGTTCTCCATCATGAGAACCACGATGTGGTCAATCTGGGGGATCGTGTCCGCGCCCTCGGGGAGCCGCGGGAACGGCTGCGACCCGGGTGTGGCGAGCGGTCTGGGGGCCGGAGCGGAGCCGCCGGTGCCGCACCCGCCGAGGGCAGCCACCGCGCCGGCCGCGGCGGCAGCGCCGAGGAACCGCCGGCGGGAAAGGCGACCGGGGGGCGGGCTCGACACACGATCACCATGGGTCATCTACGGCTCCGCGACAAGGGCCTCTGCCCACCCGTCGGATGGGACTCAGGACGCGTGGCGCTCCTTGCGGACCAACCATCGGTAGCGCTTTGCCCCGTCGAACGCCGCTTCGGCCGCCAGCTGGCCGATGGCGGTGGACATCGTCGGGTACACGTGGTTGAAGCTGGCCACCTCGCTCAGCTTGAGCTGCTGGTCGATGGCCAGCGCCAGCTCGTGGATCATCTCGCCCGCAGCCGGAGCCAGGATGTGGGCCCCGACGACCCTCGTCTTCTTGGCGGTGACGATGACCAGCGACCCCTTGCCGGCGCTCTCGGCGCGGGCCCGGTCCGAGTGCTCCAGGTCGAGGCGCCACACGTCGACGTCGTCCCCGTACCGTTCCTGGGCCTGGCCGATTGTCAACCCGGCGTGGGCCAGCTCGGGATCGGTGAAGGTGCACCAGGGGACGAGGTCGGTGACGGTGCCCTTGCCCGGGAAGAACATGTCCCGCACGGCGCGGACACCCTCGTACCCCGCCGAGTGGGTGAAATGGAATCGCCCGGCCA
>DASXYV010000227.1:0-2349 GCA_036502305.1 Acidimicrobiales bacterium | reverse complement strand
CTCCCGGGCTTCGGAGGGACCGCCGACCTGCCCGGAGAGGCGGTCTCCTTCGCCGGCTACGCCGAGTGGGTGGAGGCGTGGTTGGCCGCGCTGGCGGTGGACGAGCCCGTCTCGCTCGTCGGCCACTCCTTCGGCGGCGGGGTGGCCATCAAGCTGGCCCATGACCGCCCCGAACGGGTCGCCTCGCTCGTGCTGATCGACGCCATCGGCCATCCCACCTGGCGCGTCCTCGGTGACCGCGCCCGCACGCTGTCGGAGCGCCCGCTGTGGGAGTGGGGTCTGCGGGTGCCGCTCGACGTGTTGCCGAGACTGTCGCCGCGCCAGCTTCGGTCAATTCTCGAGGACGCGCTGCCCAACGTCGTGCGCAACCCGCTGGCGCTGTGGCGCGTGGCCCGCCTGGTGCGCGGGTGCGACCTCACACCCGAGCTGACCGAGCTCGGGCGCCGGGGCCTGCCCGCCACCGCCATCTGGGGAGCGGGCGACCGCATCGTGCCTCGGGCCTCCTTCGACGGGTTGTGCGCGGCGCTCGGCTCCCGGGGCGCGATCGTCGAGGGCAACCACTCGTGGCCGCTGACGGATCCCGACGCATTCGCCGAGACCGTCGCCGCCGCCTTCAAGGTGAGCGAACGGGCGGCCGGTCGGCTCCGGCGCCCCGCGTGAACACTCGTTGACGAAAGTGGTCGCCGCGCGCCGGCGCGCCGTGCCCATTTCCGCCCCACCGCAACAAGCAACTAGCCCAAGGTGGGCACGCGCGGCCCGGCCACCCGCAGGTCACCCCGCCGCCGGGTCACCCCGCTGGCGTCGAGGTGGGCGAGGAGGGGAAGCAGGAACTTGCGGGTCGTCCCCAGGTGGTCGCGGATCGCGGCCACGGTGACGCCCTCGGGGTGGGTCCGGAGCAGGCCAGCGACCATCCGGGAGGCCTCGTCGACGGCCTCGGCGGCGAAGCAGCACCCGTCCCGCTCCACGACCAGCCCGAGGCGGACCAACTCCCGAAGCTCGACCCGCTCGATCCGGCCCTCGGGGTCCGGCGGGCTGAACGGGTCGGCTCGCAGCGCGGCCAGGTACGGGTGCCCGGCGAGCCGCTCCTGGGCGCCTCTACTGGAAGCAGGACGCGCCCAGCCGCCCTCGATCACCACCCCGTCCAGGGTGGCGGCCACGGCTCGGCGCCGCTCGTCGAGCGTCGCCAGGTCCAGGCCCAGCGGTCCCGCGCCGGTGACGGCCGACCTGACCGACTCGGCCGTCTCGGCCAGGGCCGCCGGGTCCACGACCCACCGACCGGCGACGTTGGGCGGGAGGCGCTCCCCGGTCAGGCGTTCGAGGGCGTCGGCCTCGACCCATCCCCGCTCGGCGACGACTCGGGCGACCGAACGGCTCGGGGAGGCCTTCGCCGCGGGCAGCACGGGATCGACGTCGAGGATCTCCCCGCCACCGACCGTCTCGGATCGCCCGCTCTCCCGCAGCACGTAGCGGTCCCCGGGGAGGAGCGGGAGCGAGACGGGCAGATGGAGCCGGACGTGGCCGTCGGTGCCCGGCGCCAGGGCCTGGGCCCCGAGGACCCGGAGGCTGACGGCGTGCTCTCCGGAGCCCACGTAAGCCTGGTACGCGCCTCGGCGGCTCACGTCGTGGTCGAGGGTGGCGAGCACCCCGAGAGCGCAGTCGAGCCTTCGGGCCAGGAACCACTGGCCCGGTCGGACCAGCGCGTCGCCCCGGTAGGGACGTTCGTGGGCCAGCCCGCTCAGGTTGACCGCCACCCGCCTCCCGGGGCCCGCCGACGCCCGGCTCTCGTTGTGGCTCTGAAGCGCCCTCACCCGGACCTTCTGCCGCCCCCGCACGTTGGGGCCGACGACGACCAGTTCCTCGCCCACCTCGAGGGAACCCCCCGTCAGGGTGCCGGTCACGACCGTTCCCGACCCCCGAGCCGAGAAGGAGCGGTCGACCCACAGGCGGGGACGGCCGTGGTCGGCGGCGGTTGGCGTGGAGACCAGGAGGCGGTCGAGGGCGCCCCGGAGGACGTCGACTCCCAGGCCGCCGGGCGCGTCGACCTCCACCACCTCGGCGTTGGCCAGGAACGTGCCCTCCACGTGGTCCGCCACATCCAGGTGGGCGAGCTGGCGCCACTCGTCGTCGAGGCCGCCGACCTTCGTGAGCGCCACCAGGCCGCGACCCACGCCCAGCAGCTCGAGGATGCGAAGGTGCTCCTCCGACTGAGGCTTCCAGCCCTCGGTGGCAGCCACGACGAACAGGCAGGCGTCGACCGCCCCCACTCCCGCCAGCATGTTCTTGATGAACCGAACGTGACCGGGCACGTCGACGAACGCCAGCTCGGCCCCCGACGGCAGCCTCGTCGAG
>DASXYV010000226.1:0-8910 GCA_036502305.1 Acidimicrobiales bacterium | reverse complement strand
TGGGCAAGCCGCTGATTCCGGTCGATCAGACCCTGACGGCGACGCCGCCCCCGTCGCCGACGGCACCGGATCCGGTGCGATACCAGGTTCTCAACTTCATCAACACGGCCGACTCCATGAAGGCCACCTCTGTGGCCTTCTGGAGCGGGGAGACCGCCAGTCAGTCGGTGTTCGACGCGCTCCAGGCCGCACCGCAGCTGAGCCTTCCTGCTGCCCCCGCGGCGATGTCTGCCGGTCAGGTGAGGGACTGGCAGGCGTTGCTCACCGGCCTCGGGTTCCCGGCGCCATCATCCGGACAGTGGGACGCCCCCACGAGGGCGGCCGTCACGGCGTACCAGCAGGCCGCGGCCACTCCCGTGACCGGCACGATCGATGACGCGACGCGCACCAACATGCTCACGCCCTTCCCCCCGCCCATCCCCGCCGACCTGCTCGCCAGCTCGCTCGCCGTCCCCGGAGGTGTGGCGGGCCCAGGTGGCACCGGACTGCCGTTGCCGCGTCAGTACCTGAAGAGCGGGAGCGTCGATCAGGGGGTGGACTACTCAGCCCCCGGAGGCACGCCCCTGTTCGCCATGGGCTCGGGCACCATCGTCCAGGAAGGCATCGGAGGATTCGGACCCAACGCACCGGTGCTGCAGATCACCTCCGGCCCGCTGACCGGCAAGACCGTCTACTACGGCCACTCGGGCCCAGACCTGGTCCCTGTCGGGGCCCATGTCATCCAGGGACAGCAGATCTCCAGCGTCGGGCGTGGCATCGTCGGCGTCTCGACCGGCCCACACCTGGAGATCGGCTTCTGGCCCCTTGGCCACCCAGGGGCGGGCCAGGCCATGCTCGACTACATCAACGTCGTCGCGCACTCCACCGCTGGGTAACGTCGTGGTCGTCGCCACGACAGCTTGCGCTGACTGAGCGGGACCGCCTTCCCGGTACGTTACCGACTGACACGCGCTCAGCTGAGCCCATGCAGCCATAGGCCGGCCCGCCACCTGATCTCGAACAAGGAGGGCCACGTGACTGTCACGACGGTCGACCCGGCGAACGGTCGACCACTGACCACGTACGAGGAGACGACTCCCCCAGAGCTCGACGTCCTGCTCGATCAGGCCCATCGCGCGGCCCGCAGTTGGGGCCGAACGGCGCCCGCCCAACGGGCGGAGGGACTGCGCCGACTTGCCCTGGTCCTGGAGGAGCGGCAGGAGGAGCTGGCCCTGTTGGCGACGCGGGAGATGGGCAAGCCGCTGCCCGAGAGCCGGGCCGAGGTAGCGAAGTGCGCCCGCACATGTGAGTGGTTCGCCGAGCATGCCCCGTCCCTGCTGAAGCCCGAGACGGTGGAGACAGAGGCGCCGCGGACCCAGGTCATTGCGACGCCGCTCGGAGTCCTGCTGGCGATCATGCCGTGGAACTTCCCCTACTGGCAGGTCGTCCGCGCCCTGGCCCCGGCGCTGGCGGCCGGCAACGTCGTCGTGCTCAAGCATGCTCCGTCGACGACCGGGTGCGCCCTGGCCCTGGCCGACGCCGCCGAGGCGGCCGGGTTGCCGCTCGGCACATTCTCGGTGCTCGTCGTCGACGTCGAGCGCACCGCCGACGTCGTCGACGGCGTCATCGCCGACGCCCGGGTGGCGGCGGTCACCCTGACGGGCTCCACCCGTGCCGGCCGCTCGGTCGCTACTGCGGCAGGGCGGGCGCTCAAGAAGACGGTGCTCGAACTCGGTGGGAGCGACCCCTTCGTCGTGCTCGCCGACGCCGACCTCGAGGCTGCCGCGGCCTGGGCGGCGCGCAGCCGCTTCCAGAACACCGGGCAGTCCTGCATCGCCGCCAAGCGCATCATCGTCGAGGAGGCGGTCGCCGACGCCTTCACCGAGAAGCTGCTGGCCCAGGTCAGAGACCTGCGGTTGGGCGACCCTACCGACGACGGGGTGACGATCGGGCCGCTGGCCCGGGAGGACCTGAGGGACGCCGTCGAGCGCCAGGTCCGCGACTCCGTGGCCCGGGGGGCCCGGGTCCTGGTCGGCGGCCGCGTCCCTCATCGAGCGGGGTTCTACTACGAGCCGACGGTCCTCGATGAGGTCCGACCCGGCATGCCGGTGCTCGAAGAGGAGGTGTTCGGCCCCGCCGTCCCGATCCTGCGGGTCCCGGACGCCGAAGCAGCGCTGGAGCTCGCCAACGCCAGCACCTACGGCCTCGGCAGCGCAGTGTGGACCTCGGACCTCGGTCGGGGCGAGGTCCTGGCCGCCCGCCTCGACGCCGGACACACCGCCGTGAACGGCATGACCGTCTCCGACCCGCGCCTGCCGTTCGGGGGCGTCAAGGAGTCGGGCTACGGCCGCGAGCTCTCTCACCACGGACTGTTCGAGTTCGTCGACATCCATTCCGTTGTCCTCAATGCTCCCGACGGGCCGCGTGAGGACCGGCTGACTGCGAGCGAGTAGTCCCGTCCCCGGCGGTAGCCTCCGATCGAGAGAGCTACGGGCCTCGATCCACCTATGGCACCTGGCTCATCTTCGACGAGCAGCACGGAGGTGCGAGATGGGTACGGCAGCAGAGCTGATGGTGCGGTGCCTCGAACACGAAGGAGTGCGCTGCGTCTTCGGCATGCCCGGCGAGGAGAACATCCACTTCACCGACGCCGTCTCCCGCTCGTCAATTCGGTACGTGCTGGTCCGCCATGAGCAAGCCGCTGCCTTCATGGCCGAGATCCACGGCCGCCTCACGGGAGCGGCCGGCGTGTGCTCGGCCACGCTGGGCCCCGGCGCCATCAACATGCTCCTCGGCGTCGCCGATGCCACGACCAACAGCTCGCCCCTTGTCGCGCTGTCCGCTCAGGTTGGCCTCAACCGCATCTACAAGGAGTCGCACCAGAGCGTCGACCTGGTCTCCATGTACGCTCCGGTCACGAAGTGGGCCTCCACCGTGCTGAGTGGCGAGGCGGTCCCGGAGATGGCCCGCAAGGCGTTCAAGCTGGCCCAGGCCGAGCGCCCGGGTGCGGTCTATCTGGCAGTCCCCGAAGACATCGAGGCTGCCGCGGTCAGTCCCGAGCTCTTGCCACTCGAGCTGAACGTGCCGAGGCCCGACGAACCGTCGCCGTCCCAGATCCACCGGGCCGCCGACGTCCTCGACCACGCCGCCTGCCCGATCGTGCTGGCCGGTCACGGGGCAGCGCGCGCCGGCGCCTCCGATGCCTTGATGCGCTTCTCGACCGAGTTGGGCCTCCCGGTCGCCACGACCTTCCACGGCAAGGGTGTCTTCCCCGACGATCACCCGAATGCCCTCGGTGCCGTGGGGTTCATGGCCCACGACTATGTCAACTTCGGCTTCGATCAGGCGGACGTCATCGTCTGCGTGGGCTACGAGCTCCAGGAGTTCGACCCCGCCCGCATCAACCCGCACGCCGACAAGCGGATCATCCACATGAGCCGGTTACCGGCCGAGGTCGACAGCCACTACACCGTGGACGTGGGCATCCAGGCCGAGCTGGGGCGGACGCTGGATGCGTTGGCCGCGGCGACCTCCCGCCGCTTCGCCGTCGCCACGGCCGGCGAGAAGATACGCGCCCTGCTGGCCAGCGAGCTCGCCGCCGGATCAGACGAGTCCGTTCCGGTGAAACCCCAGCGGCTCGTCGCCGACATCCGGGCGGCGATGGGCCGCCGGGACATCCTGCTCGCTGACACCGGTGCGGTGAAGATGTGGATGGCCCGCCTCTATCCAACCTATGAGCCCAACACCTGCCTCTTCTCCAACGGGCTGTCCACCATGGGCTTCGCGCTGCCTGGCGCCATCGCAGCCAAGCTGGCATTTCCTGAGCGCCGGGTGCTCGCCGCCGTGGGGGACGGAGCGTTCCTCATGAACTCCCAGGAGCTCGAGACCGCTGTTCGAGAGCACCTTCCGCTGACCGTGCTCGTGTGGCAGGACGACGCCTATGGCCTGATCAAGTGGAAGATGCAGCTGGACCTGGGCAGGGACACGAGCACCGACTTCGCCAACCCAGATCTGGTTGCCTACGCCGAGAGCTTCGGGGCGCGGGGCTACAGCGTCCGCTCGGCAGAGGCGCTCCTGCCCACCCTGCAAGAGGCCCTGGACTCCGAGACCGTGTCGGTCATCGCCTGCCCGGTCGACTACAGCGAGAACCTGCGACTCACCTCGATGCTCGGAGAGCTCAGCGGCCCCTTCTGAGCCAACGTGCCGCCCTGGTTGCCGGTCACTCCCCGACTCTAAGGTGGTCACGTTCATCCACTCCACCGGGGAGGTGATGGCGATGCCGAGCGTCAGAGTCGCCTACCGACGATCGTCTGCCGCCTCATGAGCGCCGGACCAGGCAGTGCGGTCGCCGACCAGGAAGCTGGTCCGCTCCAGATCGCCAGCTCTGCGGTGGTGCTGGGAACGGCCCGCCTGGGTGAGGGATCGCTGCTGGCCGAGGGTGCGGTCATCCGATCCGAGGATGCAGCGGTCGAGGTCGGCACCGGATCGGCCGTGATCGAAAACGGCGTGGTCGTCGGCACCAGGACCATCGCCACGATCATCGGGCGACGAACCACCTTCGGCCACCGCTGCATGGTGATCGGAGCGACCGTCGGCGACCTGTGCGAGATCGGGAACGCCTCGACGTTGATGCCCGGCGCCCGGCTCGGCGACAGGGTCTTCCTCGGGGAGGGAACGGTCGTCCCGCCTGGGATGATCCTGCCGAGCGAGGTCGTGGCCGTCGGACGGCCAGCGCGAGTCGTGCGATCAGCGAGCCCCGACGACCTCCGTCGTCTCACGGGGCTGCGCGGCGGCGACCTCTCCGTGCCCGAGCACACGGCCATCATCGTCGACAACAGACAGGAGACCCTCGCCATGGGCCAGCTCTACGCCTACCGAGGCACCCTACCGACCATCGCCGCCTCGGCGACGCTGTTCCCCACCGCCGAGATCACGGGCGACGTCGTCGTCGGCGAACGCACCATCGTCGGCGCCGGGGTCAAGATCATCGGCGATTCCCACGGCCCGGTCCGGATCGGCGACGACGTGCAGATCCTCGAGAACACGGTCTTGCACCTGCTGCCCGACAACGAGCTCATCATCGACAACGGGGTCATCGTCGGGCCCGGCGCCATGATCCACGGTTGTCACATCGGCACCCGGTCCGTCGTCGAGCCGGGCGCGATCGTCTGCGACGGCAGTGTGGTCGGCGCCGGTTGCATCGTGCGAGCCGGAGCAGTCGTCAAGCAGCGCTCTCAGCTGCCACCCGGCGCCGACATCGACGGCCTGCCGGCCAAGGCCATCGGGCGCCTGCCCGAGCCGCCACAGATGCCGAGCTGGGCGCTCCGGCCGGACGACCTTCCAATCCCGGCGGCTGGGGGGTCGGGACTGTGACCACCGTCCATCACGTCGCCCACGCAGTCGGGTCGACCGGCTCCAACGTGCCCGCCTACCGGGTCGACATCCGTGTCGGCGGCCACCAGCTCGTCGGCGACGAGCCCCCCGACGCCGGCGGTGACGACATCGGGCCGTCGCCGTTCGGGCTCCTGAGCAGCGCCCTGGCCGCGTGCACGGCCACGACCCTTCGCATGTACGCCGAACGTCACGACTGGGAGCTGAGCACCATCGAGGTCGACGTGCGCTACGACGTCGACGACGACCGCCAGGGCACGATCGCGCGATCGATCACGGTTCCCGGTGACCTTCCCGGCGACCAGGTCGACGCACTGGCATCGATCGCTGAACGGACGCCGGTGACGCGCGCCATCAGGGCTGGCACACCCATTACCACGACGATGCGGCAAGGGGCCTGACGGATGAAGCCAGTGCTGGATGGCACCGCGGTGCTGGTGACCGGGGCTTCGAGCGGTATCGGCGCGGCCACGGCCACCGCGCTCGCCGCCCAGGGCGCCAACGTGGCGCTGGCGGCACGGCGCAAGGACAGGCTGGACTCGCTTGCCGCCGGCATCAGCGACAAGGGCGGGACCGCGCTGGTGCTGGAGTCCGACATCACCGACCAGCAGCAGGCGGCCGACGCCGTTGCGCGCACCGTCGCTGAGCTCGGCCGGCTCGACACCCTGATCAACAACGCGGGCGTGATGCTGCTCGGACCGGCGCTGGGAGCGCCGTTGGCCGAGTGGCAGCGACTGATCGAGCTCAACGTGCTAGGTCTGCTCTACTGCGCGCACGCGGCGCTCCCCCACCTTCTTCGCGCCGCCGAGGACGGGCCGCGCCGGGTCGCCGACATGGTGAACCTCAGCTCGGTTGCCGGTCGGGTGGTCCGCAGCGGCAGCGGCGTGTACAACCTCAGCAAGCACGGCGTGGGCGCGTTCAGCGAGTCCCTGCGCCAAGAGGTGACCAAGCGCTACGTACGGGTCTCACTCGTCGAGCCGGGCGCGACGGCCACCGAGCTCGCCAGCCACAACCGGCCCGAGATCCTCGAGACCTTGAGGGGTCAGTTCGGGCAGAGGATGGCGGCCGAGGACATCGCCGACGCCATCGTCTACATCGTCACCCGGCCGCGGCACATCGCCATCAACGAGATGCTCATCCGCCCCACCGAGCAGGAGCGATAGCCCGCAGCGTCGGCCGGCTCAGCCCCGCAGACGAAGTGTCCGGACATCAGCGGATGCGCTCGTGACGCTCGGCGACCACGCGGTCCCATTTGACGGCGGGAACGGCAGCCGGGAGTGGTCGGATCGGCCCAGGGCGAAGACCATCGAGCACCAGGTCCAGGTGGCGCTCCCAGATTCGGGGCGCGGTGCGGCGAGTGGCCTCCACGAGGTCGGTGATCGTCCAAGACAGCACCACGAGGTCCTGGTAGACGACGTCCTCGCGCAGGGTGCCGAAGTCCTTGGCCCGCTTTATCAGGACTTCCATCGCCGCAGCGATCTCCTTGCGGACCGTGGCGGCGCCAGCCGCGCCCCAGAGCAGGCGGGACGGGAGCCCATGGGCAGCATGAAACGCTGTCGCCTGTCGGACGAACCACTCCAATCCGTCGCCGCTCGGCGACTCGAGCGATCTCTGGGCAATCTCCAGCGTCTGTTGGTGCAGCGGAAACACCACGGCATCGAGGAGGTCACACTTGGTGGGAAATCGGCGGTAGACGGTCCCGACCCCCACCTCGGCCCGCTTGGCGACCTCCTCGACCGAGAAGTCCGTGCCGCACTCGTCGAAGACCTGTCGTGCCCCGGCGAGGATGCGTTCGAGGTTGCGTGCCGCGTCCTGGCGCAGCTCGTGGCTCGGTCCGTCCGCCCGCTCGACCCTCATCGGACCTCCATCGCCTAACTCGCGCTTGCCCCAGCCGGCGTGGGACGGGGGGAACCGTCACCCACATCCGGACCAGCCACTCGTTGCCGTGACACCGGAACCACGATCGCCGCCACGGTCGCCAGCAGGAATGCGGCGCCGATGAAGCCGAACGCGATCCCGTAGCTCCGCCCCGAGGGGTAGCCGCTGGCGAGAACGCCCGCTGTGATGATGCTGGCAACGATCTGGCTTCCGACGGCTCCCCCGATGGTCCGGATGTTGGCGTTCATCCCGGTGGCGATCCCCGTGACGGTAGTGGGAACCGCGTCGACCACCAGGTTGGTGAGAGCGGCGAACCCGAGCCCCAGGCCGAGCCCGGAGAGGGCACTGGCGGAGTAGACCTCCCACGGCGAGCCGTGGGCGAAGGCGAGTGCGCAGAAGGGAAGCGCGGAGGCGACGCCGCTGAGCACGAGCGCTCCCTTGGCCCCGATGGCAGCAGTGATCCGCCCGTTGTACAGGCCGGCCACCAGCGTGCCCGCGGCGCTGGGCACCAGGAACACGCCCGCCATGGTCGCAGATGCCCCGAAGCCGTAGCCGGCCCGGGCCGGTGTCTCGACGAAGGGCGGCAGCACGACGATGATCGCGTACATACCGACCCCGAAGAGCAACGCCGCCACGTTGGTCCACCACACGGTTGGGATGCGCATCATGCGCATGTCCACCAGTGGCTGTCGGGCCCTCAGCTCCACTCGCACCCAGATGGCGAAGAAGACGACCGTGGCCGCGAACAGCCCGATCACGCCGGCCGACCCCCAACCCCATACCGGGCCCTCGGTGACTCCGACCAGCACCGTTATGAGCCAGGCCGACATGAGCACGGCACCAGGGACGTCCACCTTCCCGGCCGTCTTCACCGGGGACTCGGGTATGTAGCGGATCGTGGCGACTACGGCGGCCAGAACCAGCGGCAGCGGGAACCAGAACAGCCAGTGGTAGGAGAGATGCTGCACCACGGGCCCGCCCACGATGATGCCCACGCCGCTCCCGATACCAAGGAGCGCGGAGATGAGCCCGATGCCGCCTGCCACCTTCTCAGCAGGGAACTCGTCGCGGATGATCCCGAACGACAGCGGGAAGACCGCACCAGCCACCCCCTGGATCACCCGGGCCACGATGAGCAGCCAGAGTGACCCCGCGATGCCTCCCAGGACCGTGCCCGCGGCGAGGACGGCAAACACGACGACGAGCATCTTCTCCTTGCCGAACATGTCCCCCAGGCGGCCGAGGATCGGTGTGGCCACCGACGAGCTGACCAGGAAGGCGCTCAGCAGCCAGGCAACCGCCGATTCGCTCGTGTGGAGATCGTGCTGGATGAGGGCGAGCGCCGGCAGCACCATCGACTGCATGAGGACGTATGCCAGCGTGCCGATGGCGAGCACACCGAACGTCACCCGGTAGTGCTGGCGCGGCGCGTCCTCCTCCGCAGTCTCGGTGGCGTCGACCCCAACCGGAACCATCCTCCGGATGCTAGCAAGCGAAACGGAACCTGGTTCCGGTTAACCGGTAGCGCCTCCGGGGGGCCCGGGGGGGCGGGCCGCCAGGCGCTAGGCGGCGCGCTCGAGGATGTGGACCCCGCACGCCGAGCCGAGACCGATGACGTGGGCCAGGCCGACGGTCGCGCCCTCGATCTGACGATCACCCGCC
>DASXYV010000225.1:0-5761 GCA_036502305.1 Acidimicrobiales bacterium | reverse complement strand
CCGACACATTTTGGTTGATCGCTGTGATGTTGTGGTTCTCGGTACCACCGGTGCCCCGGCCGTTGCCGTTGCCGATGTTGCCGATCCCGTTACCGCTGTCGTTGGTGACGGCGACCTGGGCAGTATTGGCGCCGGTCACCTGCTGACCGACGACCGGCGAGCACGGGGCGTTGTGGTTCCCCACGATGACTTGCACCGCGTTGTTCGACAAAGCGCCTCCGCCACCACCGCCGGGTGCTCCGGCTGCCGGGTCCCCTGCGGGTGCCCGCAGGGCCGTCGGTGCTCCCGTCGCCCCCGACGTCGTCGCTCCGGTAGCCGCAGCGTGACCGGCACCCGCGGTGGTCGTGCCCACTGCGGTAGGCGTGCTGCCCGGAGCTTGGGCCGAGGCCGTCGCCGCGAACAGTCCGAACGAGACGCTTCCCATCGCGAGCGTCACCGCGCCCGCGACGTATCGAATTCTTGGCATAGATGCTCCCCCCGTATTGTTTATTGAAGGCTCCGCCGAGCCCGACATTGCTGTCAAGGTGTAACACATTGCGTCCTGTTCGTCCACGGTCGCCGGCGGGAGACGCCCGAATTGCGAGGTTTATCCTCCGGTGTCGGCGCCCCTATTAGCGGGGCGTGAACCGCACCGGGACACTGGTGGGCTTGCGGAATCCCATGCCGTGGATGTGGGGATCGGCGGTGTCTGATCCGTCGGGACCCGGTGCCAGCTCGATGTCCGCCAGACGCTCGAGCACCGCCGCCAGCACGACTCGCATCTCCATGCGGGCCAGGTGCATTCCCAGGCACATATGCGGCCCGGAGGCGAAGGTCAGGTGCTGCTGCTCCGGCCGATGGATGTCGAAACGGTCGGGCTCGTCGAATCGGCGCTCGTCCCGGTTGGCCGAGCCGAGGCACACGGTCACGCGGGCGCCCGCCGGAATGGCGACTTCGGCGATGGTGACGTCGTGGGTGGCCAGTCGAGGGATGAAGGGAATGGCCGGCTCCCACCGGAGCAGCTCCTCGATCGCCCGTGGGACGAGGGCGCTGTCGCTGCGGAGATCGTCGAGCTGGTCGGGGTGGGTGAGCAACGCGAAGAGCAGGTTGCCGATCGAGCAGTAGGTGGTCTCCGACCCAGCCGGGAGGAGGAGCCGGAGGTACGAGACGATCTCCTTGTCGGCGAGCGCCTCACCGTCGATCTCGGCCCGCGCCAGCTCGCTGATGAGGTCGTCCGCTGGGTGGGCGCGCCGGTCGCGGACAATCGGCAGGAGGTACGCCCCGAGCTGGTCGGAAGCCTGGCGGCTGGCTCGGTATCCGGCGCCCACGCTGGTGAGCGTGAAGGCGAGCTCCTGGAACATCGGGTAGTCGGTGCGGGGCAGGCCGAGGATGCGGGCGATGACCTGGACAGGGAAGGGGAACGTGAGCTCCCGCACCAGCTCGGCGTGACCGCGTCCCGCGAACGTGGCGATGGTCTCCTCGGCGAGGGGCTCGATGAGCTCCGATTCCCAGCGCTGCAGCGCCTTGTGGCGGAAGGCCTGGCCCGCCAGCCTGCGGAACCGGCCGTGCTCGGGCTCGTCCATCTCGAGGATCGTGTGACCCATGACCGGTCCCATCACCCGCTCGTAGACCCGTGAGGAGAAGGTCACGTTGTCGCGGAGGACCCGGGCGCAGTCGTCGTAGCGGAGGACGGCGAACCGCCGGCCGCTGTTGTCGGTGCCTGCGCCCGCATCCGGGACGTCGTCGCCCTCGATGACGCCATCCTCTCGGCGAAGTCTGGCCAGCCGGGTCCAGGGATCCCGCAGGCCGCCCATGGTCCGATCGAAGGCCTGCTGGGCGCTGGTCGACGGCATCGACGCCCTCCCCTGATCGCTGACGTCAGCGTCAGCCTAGCTTGGGGCTGGGCGCCACGCCGACGGCGCCGCTGGTCCCCGGCTGACGGGCCGGCGCCCGTCCGCAAGGACCTAGGGGTTACCGGGAATGTACAGACGTGGGTTGTGGGGCGCGTTGTTGATCCGCACCTCGAAGTGCACGTGGGGACCCGTGGAGTACCCGGTCGACCCTTCGTACCCGATCACGTCCCCCTGGGACACCGTCTGGCCGCGGGCCACGGCTATGCGCGACTGGTGCCCGTACCCGGTCGCGAGCCCGTTGCCGTGGTCGATGAGCACGAAGTTGCCGTAGCCGCCATTCCAGCCGGCCGAGATGACCACACCGTTGCCGGCGGCGTGGATGGGCGTGCCGTACGGCGCGTCGATGTCGATCCCCGGATGGCCGTTGTGGCCGAACTCCTGGGCCACGCGGCCGTGCAGGGGCCAGATCAGGCCCGAGGTGGTCGGCGCCGGCCGAGCGGCGGCCACGGGCGCTCCGGGGGTCTCCGGCATCGGGGGAAGTGGGGCAGTGATGGTGTCGGTCGCTGGCGCAGGAGGTACCACCACGACGTGTGTCGGTGCGCCTCGCGTCGGATGGTCGTGCAGCCCGTGGCCCGTGGCCGAGACTGCGAACGCGCCAGCGTTCGCCGGTCCTCCGGATCCGTGGCCGGGGACGAGGCCAAGCGCGATCGCCGCGGCAACCACGACGGTCACCAGCGAGGTGGAGAGGACGAGCGTCGCCAGGCCCGGCGAAGGGCGACGTAGCGGGGATCCGGACCGTCGGACACCGACACGGGACTGGGCCCGTCGCCGGAGTTGGTCGACCTGGTGACGCACCCGGCGCCAGCGGGGCTGCACCCCGGCGTCGACGGCCAACGCCATCCGGGCCAGCAGCCGGACGATGAGAAGGGGTGAGGCCGTGGCCCGCTCGATGAGCTCGGCGGGTCCGGGGCGCGACCGGGGCTGTGGCGGCTGGTCTGCGGACGGCAGGTCGCCGTGCAGGGGCGGAACGCTCATCCGCCCCCCGGCGCGACAGACCAACGCACACTCCGCGGCATGGCCCCACTACTTCGGTCCGCCAGCGGCCGGATCCTGCCGTCATGCCAACAATTCCGACATTCGACGCCGCCGTCACATCAGGCGTCGGTGACGCTGGAACGCCTAGTTGTCGGCGGCGGGATGCTCCACGACGCTGACCACGCGAGCGGACATGAAGCGGGCGGTGCGCACCGGCTGGCCCGACCGGGTGACCTCGGTCACCTCCATCACGCCCCGAGCGGTGGACACCTCGACTCGCCGGCCCGCCTTCGTGGCTCGTACGTCGAACTGCCGCACGCCGCCGCCGACGTCCACGAGGACCTCGACCCGATCACCCTTCACGGCTAAAGCGTAGGACCCGAGGTCAGAGAGGGCGTGGATAGCTCGACCCGGGGCGGGCAGGCTGGACGGCGCGCCGGTCGCCACGCGTTGACGTTGGCAGCTTGCGTGGCGAGACTCGTCGGTGACTGGAGGAGGTCGTATGAGCTACGCGCTGCGGGGAGCGCTGGTGGTCGACGGGTCCGGGGGGCCCGCCCGCCGCGCTGACGTGGTGGTCGAGGGCGATCGGATCGCGTCGGTCGGCGACAGTCCCGAGGTTGCGTCGGGCGCCGGGGAGGTGGACCTGTCCGGGCTCGTCCTGGCGCCGGGCTTCATCGACATCCACACCCACTACGACGCCCAGGTCCTGTGGGACCCCGAGCTCACCCCCTCCTGCTGGCACGGGGTGACGACGGTGGCCATGGGCAACTGCGGCTTCGGCATCGCCCCCACGCGGCCCGAGGACCGGTCGACGATCGCGCACACGCTCGAGAACGTGGAAGGGATGTCGGCCGAGGCGCTGGAGGCCGGCATCCCCTGGGGATTCGAGACGTTCCCGGAGTACCTCGACACGCTCGACCGCACCCCCAAGCGGATCAACGTCGGCGCGTTCATCGGCCACACGCCCCTGCGGCTCTACGCCATGGGCGACGAGGCCGTCGAGCGGCCCGCCACCGATGACGAGGTCGAGGCCATGCGTCGGATGGTGCTCGAGGCGATGGCCGCGGGCGCGCTCGGGTTCGCCACGTCGCGGTCGCCGACGCACGCGGGGGCCGGGGGCCGACCGGTGCCGAGCCGTCTGGCCGAGGTCGACGAGGTCTTCCGCATCGCCGACGCGTTGCGGGAAGCAGGAAAGGGCCTCGTCCAGGTCACACCCGGGCCCGGGCTGTTCCTCGACGAGTTCGCCGTCCTCTCGACGCAGTTGGGGCTGCCGGTGACGTGGACGGCGCTGCTCACGGGCTTCGGTCCGCGGGGAACGGCCACGGCCCTGGCCGAGCGCACGGCCTCGTTGGGAGGCGAGGTATGGCCGCAGATTGCCTGCCGACCACTGGTCATGCAGGTGGCGCTGGAGGATCCGTTTCCCATCGCCATGCTCCCTTCGGTGAAGGAGGTGCTCGCAGTACCGCGCGCCGAGCGTGCCGGCATCTATGCGGACCCGGCGTGGCGGGAGCGGGCCCGTCCCGAGGTGAGCAAGGCCTGGGCGCAACGGTGGGCCAAGATGTCGATCGAGGAGACCGAGCGCCATCCGGACCTGCGAGGTCGCACGGTGGCCGAGGTCGCCGAGGAGCGGGGTGTCGAGCCCTTCGACGTGCTCATCGATCTGTCGCTGGAGGACGGCCTCCGGACGCGGTTCCAGGTGGTGCTGCTCAACGACGACGAGGTCGAGGTCGCCGACCTGCTGCGGGACAGGCGAACCGTGCTGGGCCTGTCGGACGCGGGGGCGCACGCCAGCCAGCTCTGCGACGCCTGCTTCTCGACGCATCTGCTCGGCTACTGGTCGCGCCAGCGCCAGACGCTGTCGCTGGAGGAGGCCGTCTGGCGGCTTACTGGTCATCCGGCTCAGGTGTTCCGCCTCGGCGGGCGGGGCCTGGTTCGAGAGGGATACGTCGCCGACCTGGTGGCATTCGACCCGGAGCGGGTGGGGACGGCGGAGCCCGTACGCATCTGGGACCTACCGGCCGGTGCGGACCGGTTGGTCGTCGACAGTGTGGGCATCGAGCACGTCTGGGTCGGTGGCACCGCCACCCGGACAGCCGGCGTCGACCTGGAGGACGCCCGGCCCGGCCAGCTCCTCCGGAGTTAGCGGCGGTGCGGGGGGACTCCCATTCGCGATCCGTGGACGAGGCCGTGCTCTCGCTCGGCGTCGACCTCGGTCCCGAGGGCCGGCTGGAGCGGTTGGCGACCGCGGCGCGACGCCTCGTGAACGCGCGCTACGCCGCCGTCGGTATCCCCGACGACGAAGGGGAGTTCGCCCAGTTCGTGACCTCGGGTCTGAGCGACGAGGCGGTAGCTGCCATCGGGCCCCTCCCGAGGACCCACGGGCTGCTGGGCGCCATCCTCCAGGACGGCAAGGCCTACCGCAGCGACGACATCCAGTCCGACCCGCGCTTCGTCTGGTGGCCCACCGCCCATCCCCGCATGGGCACGTTCCTCGGCGTCCCCGTGGAGCTCGAGGGCCGGGTCATCGGGGCCTTCTACCTGGCCGACAAGAACAACGGTGGGTGCTTCGACGACCTCGACCAGGAGCTGCTCGAGATGTTCGCGGCGCGGGTCGCGCTGGCATTGGAGAACGTCCGCCTGAACGAGGAGCGGCTCGAGCTCGGTGTCGTCGAGGAGCGCAACCGCTTGGCCCGGGAGCTGCACGACTCCGTGACCCAGACGCTGTTCACGTCCGTCCTGCTGTCGGAGACGGGGCTCACCCTGCTGGGCGGGGGGCACGCCGAGGCCGCGGCGCAGCTGCGTCGTTCCCAGGAGCTGGCCCGCCAGGCTCTGGAAGAGATGCGGTCCATGATCTTCGAGCTGCGCCCCCCCGAGCTCGCCAGCGACGGGCTCGT
>DASXYV010000224.1:0-2913 GCA_036502305.1 Acidimicrobiales bacterium | reverse complement strand
CACCGCGAGGTCGAAGGGATCGTCGGTCACGACGAAGACCGCCACCCGCTCGCCCAGGCGGACGTCGGGATAGCCCAGGGCCACCGCCTGACGTACGGAGGGATGGGCCTCGAGCACCGACTCCACCTCGGCGGTGGCGATGTTCTCACCCCCGCGGATGATCACGTCCTTGATCCTCCCGACGATGATGAGCGAGTGGTCGCGCTCCAGCACGCCCAGGTCTCCGGTGCGGAACCATCCTTGCCGGGTGGCCTCCTTGGTCTGGGACGCCTCCGCGTAACCAGCGAACAGCTCCGGACCGCGCACCCACAGCTCGCCCTCGCTGCCGGGGGGCAGGGCCCGGCCGCTGTTGGGGTCGCTGATCCGGAGCTCCACCTCGCCGACCGGTCTGCCGTCGGTCTCCTGGGCCTGACGTGGCGCGTCGGTGGACGTGGTGGTCGTCACCGTGGGGGCCTCGGTGGACCCGTAGCTGCGCTTGACCAGACACCCGAGCTCTGCTGTCGCGGTGGCGACGAAGGCAGGGCTCACACCGGCGCCACCGCTGGACACCAGGCGGAGACTGGCCACCCGATGCCGGGAGAAGGCGGCGGCCGACATCAGGCCGAGAAAGAACGTCGGCGGGCCGACCATGAAGCTGATCCGCTCGGCCTCCATGACCGTCAGCGCTGCGTCGGGGTCCCACCGCTCCATGAGCACAGTCCGCATCCCGGCCGCTCCCGGCACCAGCACGGCGTTGAGCAGGCCCGAGACGTGGGCGAGGGGAGCCGGCATCAGCACGGCGTCGTCCCGCCCAAGCCCGTGCACGCTCGCCATCAGGCGGGCCTTGTAGGCGAGGCTCCGCTGGGTGTGAAGCACCGCTTTGGGCTCGCCGGTCGACCCCGAGGTGAACATCACGACCGCCAGATCGGTCGGTCGCGCTCCGGGCGCGGAGCTGCTCGCAGCGAGGAGGCTCGGGAACGCTCCTTCCGGGCCTCGGACCGGGACGGCTCCGGCCGCCTGGCGGGCGGGCATCCCGGTGCCACCGAGCACCAGCTTGGGCTCGAGAAGCTCCAGGATGTGCTCGACCTCGCTCGGGCCCCACGAGTGGTGGAGGGGGGCCGCCACCGCCCCCAGCCGCCAGCAGGCCCGGTAGAGGAGGACCGACTCGTGCCAGTTGGGCAGCTGCCAGGCCACCACGTCGGCCCGACGCACGCCGTTGGCGCGAAGCCCTCCGGCCAGCGCCCCCACCCGGGCCTCGAGCTCGGGGCCCGTCAGGCGGACCGAGCCGTCGACGAGGCGGATCCGTGCCGCCGAGCGGGGCGACACGACGGCGTCGAGCGGGGGCACGTCCCAGGGGCCGCCGGGGCGACGGTAGTCACGGGCCTTGGTGGCGGTGAACGTCGGGCGCAGGCGCACAGCGGGGAAGCGGGAGCGGCGCTACACCGCCGGGGGCCGCCAGGCGGCGCTGGCCGGCGCCCGGCCCTTCAGCACGTTGACGCCCACGAAGTTGCGCTGGACCTCGACCGTGCCTGCCCCGATGCACAGTCCGCGGATGTCGCGATAGGCCCGCTCGACGGGATACTCCCGGCTGTAGCCGTAGCCACCGAGCAGCTGGATGGCTTCGTCGCAGACGAACTTGGCCGCCAGGTTGGCGGCCGTCTTGGCCATGGCCGTCTCCAGCGGTGGCGGTGTGCCGTGGGGGCCGGCCATGTGCACCGCCCGGTAGAGAAGCAGGCGCGCCGCCTCCAGCTGGGTCGCCATGTCCGCGATCTTCCACTGGAGGCCCTGGAGCTCGGACAGCGGCCGCCCTCCGACCGTGCGCTCGTTGAGGTAACCAACCGCATGCTCGAGCGCGCCCTGGGCGGCGCCGATGCACATGCCGGCGTTGCCGCAGCGCTCGTGGTTGAGATGCGCGAGCAGCGTCCGGAACGCCGCAGTGTCGCCCGGGTCGCCGGCCAGGAGCACGTCCTCGGGGGCCACGTGGACATCGTCGAACGCCAGCTCGGCCTCGGTGCAGCCCCGGAGACCCATCTTGCGGTGGGTGCCGGTGACGCTGACTCCTGGCGACGACAGGTCGACCACCACGGCGCCGATCCCCTTGGCACCGTCGCCGCCCGGCCACCGGCACCACACCAGGCACCCGGCGGCGACGTGGCCGCCCGTCACGTAGTTCTTGTAGGCGTTGAGGCGCCAACCCCCGCTGGGGTCCTCGGTGAGGTGGGCGCGCATGAGGTTGGCGGCCGAGCCCGCATCGGGCTCGGTGATGCCGATGCAGAACAGGGCGTCACCCGAGGCCACGCGGGGAAGCCAGCGGGCTTTGAGGTCGTCGCTTCCGAGGTGCTCGATGGCCCGGGGTGGGCCGTTGAAGACGAGCTGGCAGAGGATGGCGCTGGACACGTCGGCCCGTGACAGCTCCTCGAGCACGATGGTCGACTCCACGTCGCCCATCCCCATGCCGCCGTGCTCCTCGCCTGTGGTGATGCCGAGCAGGTCGGACGCCTTGAGCACGTCCCATGAGTGGTACGGGAACTCCTCGGTCTCGTCCCAGTGCGACGCCCTCGGGGCCAGCTCGCGCTCGGCCAGGTCACGGGCGAGCTTTCGCAGCGACGCCTGGTCCTCGGTGTCCGCGAACGGGTCCATACCGGGCTGATCGTATCCGCCAAGGCCGCCACCAACCCGCCGACGGGCAGTGAGTGGGTGGCACCCGCCGTTGGCAGCCCTTCTGACGAAAGGGCGACCACCGGCGCTGCCACTCCCTCTGGGCCCGTCGGCGGAGCCGAAGAAGGAGCTCGCCGATGGCTCTGAACGTGACGGGTCGTTCGTCAGCCCCGGCGGCCCCCCTTTCGACCAAATGTGAAACCCGACGACTGTCAGCGCCAGGATCGGCTTGCTCAGGAGCGAAAGTCGAAGGCCACCTTGATGGCGCCGCTCGCG
>DASXYV010000223.1:0-3553 GCA_036502305.1 Acidimicrobiales bacterium | reverse complement strand
GCGAGATCGCCGCCGCCGTCGTGTGGCTGTGCACCGACGAGGCCTCCTTTGTGGTCGGCCACGCTCTCGCTGTCGACGGCGGCGCCGTCATCCAGTAGCCCGCAAGGGGGGGCGGTGGTTACCGGGGAGTATCCTCGGCAGATGGCGCCGATGGCCGACCAGGGCTCATCGCAGGCCCCGTCGCAGGAATCGCCCCAGGATCCGTCGGCCACCGACCTGCGGGCGACCGACGGGCGGGTGCCCGGACGCCGCGGTCAGGCGACGCGGCGCCGGCTGATCGACTGCACGGCGGATCTGCTCGGCACCACGTCGTGGCGGGACATCAAGGTCATCGACATCGCCAGCGCCGCCGGGACATCGCCGGCGACCTTCTACCAGTACTTCGCCAACGTGGAGCAGGTCATCCTCGTCCTGGCTGAGGAGCTCGGCGAGGAGGTGGGGTCGCTGGCGGCGCTCGTGCACGGGCAGTGGAGGGGCGACAAGGGCTGGGACACCGCAGTGGAGTTCGTGCAGGCCTTCATGGACTACTGGGAGCGCCACCGCTCGGTCTTCCGGGTCGTGGACCTGGCCACCGAGGAGGGTGACCTCCGCTTCCGGGGGATGCGGACCCGAGCGCTGAACGGCGTCACCGTGGCCATCGCCGACGTCATCGAGACCAGTCGCCAGGAGGGCCGGTCGCCGGCGGCCGACTCCATGGCCATGGCCGGGTCCATCGTGGCCATGTTGGGTCAGGTGGCCAGCCACCGCTACGGGTTCGAGTTCTGGGGAATCCGCACCGCCGGTCTCATCGAGAGCCAGGCCTCCCTCCTCTACTGGAGCGTCACCGGGCGCAAGCCCCCCCGGCACTGACCCGCCCTCTTCCCATCCGCTAGAGTGAAACAGGTTCTAGATGGGAGATCGCGGTGTACATCGGCTACACGCCCGAGCAGGAAGACCTGCGCCAGGAGCTGCGTGACTACTACGGCCGGCTCCTGACCCGCGACGTCGAGGAGGAGCTCTCCCACAGCGAAGGGGTGGGCCCCACCGTGCGCCGGGTCGTCCGGCAGATGGGTACCGACGGCTGGCTGGGCATCGGCTGGCCCAAGCAGTACGGGGGCCAGGGGCGTTCGGCCATCGAGCAGTTCGTGTTCTTCGACGAGTCGATGCGGGCCGGCGCGCCGGTGCCGATGCTCACCATCAACACCGTGGGCCCCACGCTCATGAACTTCGGTTCCGACGAGCTGCGCCAGCGGTTCCTGCCGAGGATCCTGGGCGGTGAGATCCACTTCTCGATCGGCTACACCGAGCCGGGCGCGGGGACCGACCTGGCCTCGCTCCAGACCAAGGCCGTGCGCGACGGCGACGAGTACGTCATCAACGGGCAGAAGATCTTCACCAGCCTCGCCACCGGCGCCGACTACGTGTGGCTTGCCGCCCGCACCAATCCCGAGGCGCCCAAGCACAAGGGCATCTCCATCTTCGTCATCCCGACCGACACGCCGGGCTTCAAGGTGCAGCCCATGCAGCTCATGGGCGAGCAGAACACGAACTACACCTTCTACGAGGACGTCCGGATCCCGGCGACCAACCTCGTCGGTGAGGAGAACGGCGGCTGGAAGCTCATCACGAGCCAGCTCAACCACGAGCGGGTCACCCTGTGCTCGCCCGGCATCATCGAGCGCAACCTCGCAGAGGTGCGACGGTGGGCCCAGGACACCAAGCTCGCGGATGGCCGTCGGGTCGTCGACCAGGAGTGGGTGCAGGTCAACCTGGCCAGGGTCCACGCCCGCCTCGAGTTCCTCAAGCTCATGAACTGGAAGGTCGCCTGGACGGCCACCCAGGACCGCCTCGACGTGGCCGACGCGTCGTCCATAAAGGTCTTCGGCACCGAGTTCTACCTCGAGGCCTTCAAGCTGCTCTTCGAGATCGTCGGCCAGGTGGGCTACCTGAAGCGGGGCTCGCCCGAGTCGGTGCTCTCCTCACGCCTCGAGCAGCTCTACCGCGGCCTGCTCATCCTGACCTTCGGCGGGGGCACCAACGAGATCCAGCGTGAGCTGATCGCCATGTTCGGCCTCGGCCTGCCCAAGTCCCGATAGGAGCAGCGATGGACTTCGCCCTCAACGACGAGCAGGAGGCCGTCCGGGATCTGGCCAAGCAGATCCTGGAGGGGCATCTCAGCCAGGAGCGCCTGAAGGAGGTCGAGGCCGGCGCCCAACGCATCGACCGGCGACTCTGGGCCGAGCTGGCCCGAGCCAACCTCCTCGGGATCGGCCTGCCCGAGGACGCCGGGGGCAGTGGGCTCGGCTTCGTCGAGCTGTTCCTGCTCCTGGAGCAGGTGGGCCGCACGGTGGCGCCCGTCCCCGTCCTCCCGACACTGGTCCTGGGCGCCCTGCCCATCGCCGAGCACGGCACTCCCGAGCAGCGCCGGCGGTACCTCCATCCGGTCGTGGCCGGCGATCTGGTCCTCACCGCGGCCCTGGTCGAGGTGGGCACCGAGCCGACGCGGCCAGTCACGACCGCCCGGCGCGACGGCGCCGTCTGGCGCCTCGACGGCGTCAAGGTGTGCGTGCCCGCCGCCCACGTGGCCGGACGGGTCCTGGTGCCGGCGGCCACGGGGGAGGACTCCGTGGGCCTGTTCCTGGTCGATCCGACGGGCGACGGTGTGCAGGCCGACGATCAGCAGACGACGAGCGGCCAGCCCGAGCAGCGCCTGGAGCTGGCCGGCGCGCAGGTGCCGGCCGAGGACGTGCTCGGCGATCCCGACGGTGGCGGCCCCGTGCTCGACTGGCTGCTGGAGCGGGCCACGGTGGCCTACTGCGCGGTGGTCGTCGGCGTGTGCGAGGAGGCGCTCCGGCTCACGGCCGAGTACACGAGGACCCGCGAGCAGTTCGGCCGACCCATCGCCTCGTTCCAGGCCGTCGGGCAACGGGCCGCCGACGCCTACATCGACACCGAGGCCGTCCGGCTCACCGCCGTGCACGCCGCCTGGCGACTGTCCTCGGGTCTGCCCGCGGCCGAGGAGGTGGCGGTGGCCAAGTTCTGGGCTGCCGACGCCGGTCAGCGTGTGGTGCACGCCGCCCAGCACCTGCACGGCGGGCTGGGGGTGGACCGCGACTACCCGCTCCACCGGTACTTCCTGTGGGCCAAGCAGCTCGAGCTGACCCTCGGCGGTGCCACCGCCCAGCTGCGTCACCTGGGCTCGCTGTTGGCCAACGAGCCGGTGGGGTCCGGCTAGTCCGGACGATGGCCGACGTCACGCTCACTGGCGCCCAGGCGGCGCGTCGCCAGCGGGTCATCGACGCGGCCATGGCGCTCGGCGCCGAGGGTGGGTACGACGCGGTCCAGATGCGCGACGTGGCGGCGCGGGCCCAGGTCGCCATGGGCACCGTCTACCGGTACTTCTCGTCCAAGGACCACGTGCTGGCGGCGGCCCTCGCCGGTTGGGCCCAGGCGCTGGAGGGCCGTCTGGCCCAGGCACCACCGCGCGGGGAGACCTCGGTCGACCGGGTGGTCGACGTGCTGCGGCGGGCGGTGCGGGGCATCGACCGCCAGCCCCGGATGATGGCCGCGATGG
>DASXYV010000222.1:0-4068 GCA_036502305.1 Acidimicrobiales bacterium | reverse complement strand
AGCCGGGAGAGGACGAACCGGGAGGCGTTGAGGATCTTGATGGCCAGCCGGCGGCCGATCCGCATCTGCCCCTCGTCGACGGCGGTGTCGGTTCCGGGCCGGCCGTTGGCCGCCCAGTAGCGCACGGCGTCGGCTCCGTGTTGGTGGAGCAGGGGGAGCGGGGTGACGACGTTCCCCTTGGACTTCGACATCTTCTTTCGCTCCGGGTCGAGCACGAAGCCGCTGATGGCCACGTCGGACCAGGGCAGGCTGTTGTGCTCGAGGTGGGATCGGACGACGGTGGAGAAGAGCCATGTGCGGATGATGTCGTGGGCCTGTGGGCGCAGGTCCATGGGGAACACGCGAGCGAACAGGTCGGGATCGTCTTCCCAGCCCCCGGCGATCTGGGGAGTGAGCGAGGAGGTGGCCCAGGTATCCATGATGTCGGGATCGGCGACGAACCCCCCGGGCCGGCCCCGCTGCTCGGGCTCGTAGCCCGCCGGGACATCGGTGGAAGGGTCGACCGGTAGCTGGTCCTCACTGGGAAGGAGGTGGCGGGAGAAGTCGGGCCGGCCCGCGGTGTCCACCGGGTACCACACGGGAATGGGGACGCCGAAGAACCGCTGCCGGCTGATGTTCCAGTCCGAGTTGAGCCCCTCGACCCAGGACTCGAACCGCGCCTCCATGTAGGGCGGGTGCCAGCGCAGCTCCTTGCCCCTTGCCAGCAGGTCGTCGCGGAGATCGAGCGTGGCGATGAACCACTGGCGGCTGGTGACGATCTCCAGCGGGCGCTCGCCCCGTTCGTAGAACTTCACCGCATGGGTGATGGGGCGGGGCTCGCCGACCAGGTCGCCGGCCTCGGTGAGCAGCTCGACGATCCGCGACCGGGCTCGGCGAACAGGAAGGCCCTCGAGCTCAGCGTAGGTGCGCTGGGCTGCCTCCCGATCGTCGCTCTCCCACCCAGGCGTGCCCCACGACATCGGCTGGAGCCGGCCGTCCCGGCCGACGATGGCTCGCACGGGCAGGCTGAGCTCGCGCCACCAGACGACGTCAGTGACGTCGCCGAATGTGCAGATCATGGCGATGCCGGTGCCCTTCTCGGGATCGGCCAGCTCGTGGGCGACGACCGGCACCCGCACGCCGAACAGGGGCGTGTGGACCTCGGTCCCGAACAGGCTCTGGTAGCGGGCGTCGTCGGGATGGGCGACCAGAGCCACGCAGGCGGGAAGGAGCTCGGGCCGCGTCGTCTCGATCTCGATCCGTGCTTCACCCGGTCGCCCGAAACGCAGCCGATGGTTGGCTCCGGCCACCTCGCGGTCCTCCAGCTCGGCCTGGGCCACGGGTGTGCGGAAATCTATGTCCCACAACGTCGGCGCCTCGGCCTGGAACGCCTGCCGCCGGGCCAGCAGGCGCAGGAAGCTTCGTTGCGACGCCCGCTGCGCCCGATCGCCGATGGTGGTGTAGGTCATGGACCAGTCCACCGACAGGCCGAGGAACCGCCAGAGCTCCTCGAAGACCCTCTCGTCGTCGACGGCCAGCCGTTCGCACAGCTCGATGAAGTTGGGTCGGGACACGGGCACGGCATCCGATCCGGGCTTGTCGGGCGGGACGAAGTCGGGGTCGTAGGGCAGCGTGGGGTCACAGCGGACGCCGAAGTAGTTCTGCACCCGACGCTCGGTCGCCAGCCCGTTGTCGTCCCAGCCCATTGGATAGAACACCTCCATGCCCCGCATACGCCGGTAGCGGGCCACGGTGTCGGTGTGGGTGTAGGACATGACGTGGCCGATGTGGAGGGACCCGCTCACGGTCGGGGGAGGGGTGTCGATGGCGTAGATCTGGGCCCGAGACTTGCTCCGGTCGAAGCGGTAGGTCCCATCGGCCTCCCACCGTTCGGCCCACCGGGCCTCCAGGCCGTCGAGGGTTGGCTTGTCGGGGACGTTCGGGCTCATTAAACGGTTACCGTACAGGGATGTTGCGGTTACATGACACCGCATTGGGTGCCGTCACCGACATCGCGCCCCGTGAGCCGGGCCGGCTGTCGATGTACGTCTGCGGACCGACCGTCTACGACGTGCCTCACATCGGCCACGGGCGCCAGGTGCTCGTCTACGACGTGCTGCGCCGGTACCTCGAGTGGGGGGGCGTCGATGTCGTCCACGTGTCCAACGTGACCGACATCGATGACAACATCGTCCGCCGGTCGGAGGAGGAGGGCCGGCCGGCGGACGAGGTGGCGCACCATTACGAAGGCGTCTACTGGAACGCCATGGACCGCCTCGGCGTGGCTCGGCCGTCGGTGGTGCCCCACGCCACTGACTATGTCGCAGGCATGGTGGAGCTGATCGCCAAGCTCGTGGCTCGGGGTATCGCCTACGAGTCGTCCGACGGCGTCTACCTCTCGGTGGAGAAGGTCGACGGCTACGGACAGCTGTCCCACCAGCCGTTGCAGTCGCTGCGGGCCGGCGCCCGGGTCGAGGTCGACGAGGCCAAGAGGTCCCCCGTCGACTTCGCCCTCTGGAAGCGAGCCAAGCCGGGCGAGCCCGCCTGGGAGTCACCGTGGGGCGCCGGTCGGCCCGGCTGGCACACCGAGTGCGTGGTCATGTCACTCGATCTGCTAGGGGAGGACTTCGACCTCCATACCGGCGGCCTCGACCTGGTGTTCCCGCACCACGAGAACGAGCGGGCCCAGGCGATGGCCCTGGGCCGGCCCTTCGCCCGGCACTGGATGCATCACGCCTTCGTCGAGGTCGCCGGCGAGAAGATGTCCAAGTCGCTGGGCAACTACACCTCGCTCGTCGACCTCCTCGATCGGACCGACGCGCGGGCCTACCGGCTGCTCGTGTTGCAATCCCATTACCGCACGCCACTCGAGGTCACCCCCGCCACCATCACCGCTGCCGAGTCCGCCCTCGAGCGCCTCGACGCGCTGGCCCGTCGGTTCGAGTTGGGAGCTCGCTCCTCGTTGGCCGGACCCGGTTCAGAAGAGCTCGACGGAGAGGCAGTGGCCCGCTTCCGAAGAGCCATGGACGACGACCTGGACACGCCAGTTGCCATGGCGGTGGTGTTCGAGCTCCTGCGCAGCGCCAACGCCGCCGCCGACGACGGGGAGACCGAGCGGGCGCGTCGCCTCGCGGCCACCGTTGCCGAGCTTGCCGGCGCCATGGGCCTCGAGTTGGGCCAGGCGGACGACGTGGTCGACGACGAGTCCGCCGCCTTGGTCGAGCGTCGCGACGCGGCGCGGCGGGCACGCGATTTTGCCTCCGCCGACGCCCTCCGCGACGAGCTCACGGCCCGGGGATGGGTGGTGGAGGACGGCCCTGAAGGAACGTCGATCCGGCGGTGACGCCGGGCTCGCTCCCTGATAGCGTGCCGCGTGAGGGAGTCGCTCTACCTACGACACAGAGGTCGCACGGTTTGCAATGCCCTCGTGTCAGTCGGGCTAATGAAGGGGGATCGCCACCGTGGCGACCGGTACAGTGAAGTGGTTCAACGCTGAGAAGGGCTACGGCTTCATCTCGCAGGCCGAGGGCGCCGATGTGTTCGTTCACTTCAGCGCCATCCAGATGAACGGCTATCGCGCCCTCGAGGAGGGCCAGCAGGTCGAGTTCGAAGTGAACGAGGGTCCCAAGGGCCTCCAGGCGGCGAGCGTGCGGCCCGTCTGATCCCTCCGCTCGGCCCCTTTGGCCGGGCGCGCCGGCGAGAACGCCGCATCAGTCCGTTTGATCTTGGTCCGGGCCGACGCCAGCAACCAGTGATGATGTAGCTGGTCCGCGCCCGTTCCCGGGAAAGAGGGTTTGCGGCCGCGACGCGCCGCGACAGATGCAGTGTCGCGCTGTCGTGATCAGGGAAGCGTCGGCAGCGTCGTCGACAGGTTGGGCGTCGTCACCTGCGGCAGCGGAGCAGGCGGCGGCGGCGCGGTCACCACCGGCAGGGAAGGGGGTGGTGGTGGAGGCGGCAGCTTCGGTGGAGGTGGAGGTGGTGGCAGCGACGGGGCGCTCGGCACCGACGGGACACTCGGCACCGACGGGACGCTCGGCACCGACGGGACGCTCGGCACCGACGGGACGCTCGGCACCGACGGGACGCTCG
>DASXYV010000221.1:0-4502 GCA_036502305.1 Acidimicrobiales bacterium | reverse complement strand
GAGATCGACCCGCAGCACCTGGAGGACGACCTCCAGAAGATGATCCCCGAGGGCCACCGCAAGTACGTCGAGGAGGTGCTCGACCGCTACCACGTGCCCGAGCTGCCCGCCGACGAGGAGGAGCGCTCGGGCCTGCTGGGCTGGACCCACGAGGGGGCCCGGCCCCAGGTCGACATCGCCCTCTCGCATCCCATCAAGCTGCTCGTCAACGCGCTCGGTCCCCCACCCAAGGACGTCGTCGACCTGGCCCACGAGCACGGCGTCAAGGTGGCGGCCCTGGTGGGCAAGCCGGCTCAGGCCCAGCGCCAGGTCAACCAGGGCGTCGACATCATCGTGGCCCAGGGCCACGAGGCCGGCGGCCACACCGGCGAGATCTCAACCATGGTGCTGGTCCCGCAGGTGATCGAGGCCGTGGCGCCGACACCCGTGCTGGCGGCCGGGGGCATCGGGAGCGGCCGCCAGATGGCGGCGGCCATGGCCCTGGGCGCCGACGGGGTGTGGACGGGCTCCATCTGGCTCACCGTGGCCGAGAGCGACATGACGCCGCCGGTGATGGACAAGCTGCTGGCGGCCAACTCGTCCGACACGGTCAGGTCACGCTCGCTCACGGGCAAGCCGGCCCGCATGCTGCGGACGGAGTGGACCGAGGCCTGGGAGGGCTCCGACTCCCCGGGCACCCTGCCCATGCCGCTCCAGTACATGCTCACCGCTGACGCCACCCGCCGCATCAACAAGTTCCAGGTCAAGGAGCTGCTGGGCATGCCGGTGGGCCAGATCGTGGGCGAGATGAACAACGTGCGGCCGGCCAAGGACGTGATCTTCGACATGGTCGAGGAGTTCATCGAGGTCACCCAGGGCCTGGACAGGCTCGTGGCCGAATCGTCGGACTCCGTATGATGAGGCCATGACCGGAGTAGGAGAGCGGGTCCGCTGCACGAGCTGCGGCACTGAGATCATCGTCGTCAAGGCGCCGACCGGGCAGCTGTCGTGCTGTGGTCGCCCGTTGGTCGCCCGATCCGAGGAGGAGGCGACAGGTGGCCAACAACCTCGGTAAGCGGTACTCCTGCGCCGAGTGCAGCGGGCAGGTGCTGGTGACCAAGGCGGGCGAGGGCGGCCTCGAGTGCCATGGCCAGCCCATGGAGATCCTCCAGCCCAAGCCGCTGCCGTCCTCGGACTGACGCGGACTGCAGAGCCGTTGGCCGGGGCAACCGTCGACCCCCGGCTGCTGGCGCCCCGTGCCGGCCGGGCCCCGGCGGAGCTGGTGGCCGCCGACCTCGGCGGTGACGCCACCCTGCTGCGGATCGAAGGAAGCGCACCCTCGTGGTCCGAGCTGGCCGCGCTCGGCGCCACCGACCGGGCCGAGATCCGCCGCTTCCTCGGCCATGTCGCCGCGCTCACCATGGGGGTCGGCCCGGAGGATCCATGGCTGGCCCCGGCCTTCGACCTGTGGACCACCGACCCGGCCGAGGCCGACCGGTGGGAGAAGGGCTTCGAGCGGGCTCCCCGGGCCGCAATGGCCGCTGCGCTGCTGGTGCGCGGCGGTGCTGAACGACGGCCGGCGGCGGGGACGGGGCCCCCGCCGCCCCGTGTCAGCCAGAACAGGGGAGGGCGGGGACGGGGCCCAGCCCGGGGCGGCGTAGCCGCCAGTGAAGACGTCTGGCCGGGGCTGGTCGCCGAGTCGACCACCTACTCGCTGCTCCAGGCGGGGTCCGAGTTCCGTCAGTGGCTGGCGACCCGGGCACCGGGAACCGCCGCCGCCGACACCCGGCCCCGGGTACGGGTCGAGCGTCGGGGGCGCCTCTCGGAGATCGTGCTGATCCGACCCGATCGCCACAACGCCCTCGACGCCCGCATGCGCGACGAGCTGCACGCCGCCCTCGACGACGCGCGGTCGCGGCCCGATGTCACCGTGGTGCTGCGAGGCGAGGGACCGTCGTTCTGCTCGGGGGGCGACCTGGGCGAGTTCGGGACGGCTCCCGGTCCGGTCGAGGCCCACGCCGTCCGCCTCGGCCGATCGTTGGCGCTCCTCATGTGGGAGATGAGGAACAGGATCGTGGTGGGGATCCACGGGTCCTGCCTCGGGGCGGGGATCGAGCTGCCCGCCTTCGCGGACCGCGTGGTGGCGGCCGACGACGCCCGTGTGGGGCTCCCCGAGCTGGATCTCGGGCTGCTACCAGGGGCGGGGGGGACGGTGTCCATCCCCCGCCGGGCGACCTCGGGCGTGCTGCTCGACCTGCTGCTGTCGGGAGGGACGATCGACGCCGGCACGGCCCTGGCCGCCGGCCTCGTGGACGAGGTGGTGGCGCGCGACCAGCTTCGAGCCCGCGTTCAGGAGTTAGCCGTGGAGGCGACGTGAACCTGACCATGCTGCTGGAGATGGCGGCCGAGGGGCACGGAGATCGCGTCTTCATCGGAAGTCGCACCGACGGGTTGACCTTCGCCAACGTGTACCGGATGGCGGGGGCGTCGGCGGCGCGGCTGCGCGAGACGGACGCGCACACCCTTGCCCTGCTGGCCACCAACGGACCCGTAGTCCCGGTCGCCCTCTTCGCCGCTGCCTGGGCGGGCCTGAGCTACGCCCCGCTCAACTACCGACTGCCGGCGGCCACGCTGCAGCGCCTGGTCGACCGGTTGCAGCCCGCCGTCCAGGTGCACGGCGAGGACTGGTTGGACGAGAGTGGGCGCGAGGGCGACGGCAGCACGGGGCCCATCTCGGAAGAGTCCGAGCGGCCCGCGGTCCTGCTGTTCACGAGTGGGACGTCGGCGGAGCCCAAGGCGGCGGTGCTGGAGCACGACAACCTGGTCTCCTACGTCTTCAACACTGTGGAGTTCGGCGCCGCGGACCCGGACGAGGCGGCCCTGCTCGCCGTCCCCCCGTTCCACGTGGCCGGGGTGACGAGCGTGCTCACCTCCTGCTACGGCGGACGACGACTGGTTCCCGTTCCGTCGTTCTCGGCCGAGGGCTGGCTCGAGGCCGCACGGCGCGAGGACGTGACCCACGCGCTCGTCGTTCCCACCATGCTGGCCCGGATCGTCGACGCCCTGGAGGCGACGCCCGACGCCCGACCGCCGCGTCTGCGCTCGCTCGCCTACGGCGGCTCCCGCATGCCGGGGCCCGTGCTCGAGCGGGCCCTCCGCCTGTTCCCGGACACGGGGTTCGTCAACGCCTACGGGCTGACCGAGACGAGCTCGACGATCGCCGTCCTGGACCCCGAGGACCACCGTCGATCGGCGGCGAGCGATGACCCCGCGGTGCGCCGCCGGCTGAGCTCGGCCGGGCGGCCGGTCCCCGGCATCGAGATCATGGTCGCCGACGAGGAGGGGCGCTCGGTGGCGACGGGGGCGGTCGGCGAGATCTGCGTGCGCGGCCCCCAGGTGGGTGGTCGCTACCTCGACGGCGACGCCAAGCTGACGCCCGGCGGGTGGCTGCGCACCGGTGACATGGGGTGCCTGGACGCCGAGGGCTACCTCTTCGTCACCGGTCGGGACGACGACCTCATCATCAGCGGCGGCGAGAACATCTCCCCCACGGAGGTCGAGGACGTGCTCCTGGGCCACCCGGCCGTGGCCGCGGCAGCGGCCGTCGGGATCCCCGACCCCGAATGGGGCGAGCGGGTGGGCGCCATGGTGAGCCTCAGGCCCGGCGCCGACGCCGACGCCGACGCCATACGGGCCTGGGCCTCGGAACGGCTGGGCTCGCTCAAGGCGCCCCGCGCCCTGGTTGTCTCGGCCGAGCTCCCGTCCACGGCCACCGGCAAGGTCCTGCGCCGGGAGGTGCGGGCCGCGCTCGAGCGACGATGAACGCCAACCGCCTGGTGCTCCGCAACTGCGAGGTCGGCGGGCGCAGCGGGTTGCACGTGTCGATCGAGGGCGGCCGCGTGGAGTCGGTGTCGCCCGAGCCGGCGGCCACCGCCGATGCCGAGATCGACGCCGGCGGAGGGGCGCTGCTTCCCGGCCTGCACGACCACCACCTCCACCTGTTCGCCGAGGCGGCCCGGAGATCGTCGGTGGCCTGCGGGCCCCCGGACGTCGTCGACCAGTCCAGCCTGGCCCACAGGCTGCGGACGGCCGCCCGGCAGCTGCCGCGGGGCGAGTGGATCCGCGGCGTCGCTTATGACAGTCGACGGGCCGGGGCCCTCGACCGCACCCGGCTGGACGCCGCCGTCGACGATCGCCCGGTTCGGGTCAAGGACCGCACCGGCCTGTCGTGGACCCTCAACACCGAAGCCCTGCGGGTGACCGGGCTCGAGTCGCGCTTCCCCGACGGTGTCGTGCTGGGTGAGGACCGCCTGCTGCACGACGCGGCGCCGGCGGGACGACCCGACCTCGGCGAGGTGGCGGCGTCGCTCTGCCGCTACGGCGTCACGGGCGTCACCGACACGACGCCAGGCAACACCGCGGGCGACCTGGAGTGCATGCGGTCGATGGCGGTGCGCGCACGGGCGATGGCGCCGCCCGAGGAGCCCGAGGTACCGGGGGTGACGCTGCGCACGCTGAAGGTC
>DASXYV010000220.1:0-1559 GCA_036502305.1 Acidimicrobiales bacterium | reverse complement strand
CGGCCCGCGGGGAAAGGTCTCAGGCCGAGTCCCAGCAGTACACGACGATCGGACTGCTCCGGTCGAGCGCCGTCATGGCCTCGGTCTCCAACCGCCGCAATGGAAGGTTGATGGCGCGAGGGAGGTGCTCCTCGTCGTACTCCTTCCGCGGCAACACATCGACCAGCTGCGCTCCTCCCTCGAGGAGCCGTTGCAGCTGCGCTCGGTCCACTGTGACTGGCATGGCTCCGGCCCATCCTATGGAGTCGCCCGGTCCCGAGCGCCGCGAGCCCGGGGGAGCCGGGCAGCTCAATGCCGGACGAGGACCTTGCCGTGCTCGGCCGGATCCCGGAGGGCGTCGAAGGCGTCGGCGACCCCGTCGAGGCCCACCCGCAGCGTGATGAGGGCGTCGGCCGGCAGCTCCCGGCGACCGAGGACCTCGAGTGTGGCGGCGAACTCGGCCGGGGAGTACCCGAAGGCGAAGCGCACGTCGAGCTCCTTGGCCACGGCGACGAACGGCTCGATGCCGTCCGGCTGCATGCACACGCCGACCACGACGACCCGGGCCCGCGGCGGCGCGCCGTCGACGATGCCTTGCAGCACGCCCGGCGCACCGACCGCCTCGAAGATGACGCAGTCCCGGACGGGCATCCCCAGCATCTCCATCATGGCTCGCTCGCCGACACCGGTCGGCAGTCCGAGATCGGCCCAGCTCGAGTGCGGCGAACGGACCGCAGGGTCGACCACCTCTTCGGCGCCGAGGAGCTCCGCCAGGCGTCGGCGGGTCGGCGAGAAGTCGGCGGCGATGACCGGACCGACACCGCGCTCGCGCAGGGCGGCGATGACGGCCAGTCCGACTGGTCCGGCCCCGACGACGAGACAGACCTCGCCGCCCGTCAGGTCCGCTCGGGCCACGGCGTGCCGGCCCACGGCGAGCGGCTCGGTCAGGGCGGCGTGCTCGGGCGCGAGGCCGTCGGGGACCGGGAGCAGGAGCATTTCCTGGAGGGTCATCAGCTCGGCCAGCCCACCCGGGAAGTCGTTCGAGTAGCCGAGCGGCTGGGGGCCGGTGGGGCCCACGATGACCGGAAGCGAGCACACCATGGTGCCGACGGCCAGCGACCGCTGTGTGTCGGGGCCGAAATCGACGATCTCGGCGCAGAACTCGTGCCCGAACACCAGGTCACGCTCGGGGTCGAGACCTCCGGGTCCTCCAACCCGGCGGGTCAGGTCGGCGAAGCGGCCCAGGTCCTGGGCGGCGTGCAGGTCGGAGCCGCAGATGCCGCAGGCGAGCGTCTTGACCAGGACGTGTCCCGAGCCCGGCCGGGGGTCGTCGAGCTCGGCCACCTCGAGGCTCGCCCGGCGCGCCACTGCTGCCTGCATCAGACCGGGGAGCGTAGCCCGGCGTTCACACCGGCTCGAGCACCGCGCCCTCGGGATTCCCGGTGTCCGGGACCTCCTCGGCCTTCGGCTTCGGCTCGACGAGCACGGCGGCGGCCACGGCCCCGAGGAGGGACAGGCCGGCGAGGACGTAGAAGGCGATCTCGAAGCCGTGGGTCAGGGCGGCGCCACTCTGGAGGCTG
>DASXYV010000219.1:0-2482 GCA_036502305.1 Acidimicrobiales bacterium | reverse complement strand
GGCTTGGGGTAGTAGGAGGCCCCCTCCATCTCCATCGGGGGGTACATGCCCTCGGCGTACCACTGGAGGTGGCCCGACCGCTCGAACAGCGTCGACTTGGCCAGGTGCGGCGTCCACACCAGCTGGTAACCACCGGCGAGGTGCTCGGCGCGCGAGTAGTCCTCCATGATCTGGCGTATGAGCGCTCCCTTCGGGTGGAAAAGCGGGAGGCCGCCGCCGATCTCGGGCGGGAAGTGGAACAGGTCCAGCTCGGCCCCCAGCCGGCGGTGGTCCCGCCGCTCGGCCTCCTCGAGGCGGTGCAGGTGCTCGGCCAGGGCGGCGTTCGACTCCCAGGCCGTCCCGTACACACGCTGGAGCTGAGGGCGACGCTCGTCCCCTCGCCAGTAGGCGCCCGCCACCCGCATGAGCTTGAAGGCGCCCAGTCGATCGGTGGACGGCACGTGCGGGCCGCGACAGAGGTCGACGAAGTGGGGAGGGTTGCGATAGGTGCTCACCGCGCCAGCGTCCACGCCCTCGCTGCGGGACTCCGGATCGTCCCCGTCCCGTGACGCCGCTCCGACCCCCTCGATGATCTCCCGCTTGAAGGGCTGGTCGGCGAAGATGCGAAGCCCCTCGGAGGTGGAGTGCTCCTCGCGTACGAACGGCTGGCCCTCGGCGACGATCTCGCGCATGCGGGCCTCGATCCGAACCAGGTCCTCGTCGGTGAAGTGCTCTCCGCCGGCAAGCTCGAAGTCGTAGTAGAAGCCGTCCTCGACGGCGGGGCCGATGGCGAAGTGGGAGCCGGGCCAGAGGTCGAGCACGGCCTGGGCGAGCACGTGGGCCGTCGAATGACGGAGCACGACCCGCCCCTCGGGCGAACCGGCGGTGACGATCGACACCGTCTCACCGCTTCGCAGCGCGGTCCCGAGATCGACCTCCTTCCCGTCGACGACCGCGGCGACGGCGGCCTTCGAGAGCCGCGGGCCGATGGCGGCGGCCAGGTCGCCGGCGGTGGATCCGGCCGCCAGCGATCGCGTCGAGCCGTCGGGCAGGGATACCTCGATGTCGTCGGCCATATCAACGGGCGAGCGTACTGCCGGGCCGCCGACCGATCGACGGGGATTGCGACGGGGCCGGCCCTGCGACCGGCCCCGTCGACGAAGCTCGCTGTGTTGTCCCCCCGGGGGAGGTCAGCTCGAGCCGGCGAACACCGGCTCCGGTGCCTCGGCTCGGGCGACCTCCGGCCTGGCCAACATGACGATGCTGGCCACCAGCACCCAGGCCAGGGTGGCGATGCCGGCTCCCATCTGGAGACCGACCCAGGCTGCGCTGTAGGTGGTCACGTAGAAGGCGCTGATCCCGCCGATGAAGGCGGCGGCGGCGAACAGCAGCCCGGCGTACCCGAGCGGCGGGGCCACCAGCTCCTTGCGCACCATGGCCAGCGACGCAGCGACCAGGAACAGGGCGATCGCGATCGACAGCATGCCCAGCAAGATGTTGTTCATGTAGAAGAGGCTGCGGACGACACCGGCATTGGTGATGAGCTCGATCCGGTGAGAGCCGAAGGCCAGCGTGGCCTGCGGGATGGCCGACAGCACACCCAGGACCGCTACTGCGGTACCCGAGACGAGCACGATCGGCGAGAGCGCCTCGCTGCCGCCTTCGGCACGCTGGAGCACGTGGCGCAGGTGACTGACGAACCACAGAAAGAAGACGCTGCCCAACGTCCCGAGCAGGGCCGAGGTGAGCAGGCCACCCCGGTTGCTGGCGTAGAAGTTGGCGATATTGAGGAACGACGCATTGATGTGGGGCGCCGCGGGAACGACGAAGATGCTCGCCAAGATCAACGCCACGAAGACGACGCCGGCGGCGGCTCCTGCCTGTTCCCACCTGTTCTCGTTCATTTTCTCCCCCTTGTCGGGCCCCGTGTCGCCGGGGCCTCCAGTTGGAGGATACGGCCGCCCCGATACCGCTGGAAGGGGGATATTCCGGGCATTCCCCCGTAACTAGTCCGAAAGTTGGGCTTGTGCGGCGATACGCTCAAGTGACGCCGAGCAGGGCGACCGCTTCGGACACGCCGCGTCCGGCGGCGACTTCCTCGTCGATGGCGGCCACGGCGGTGGGCGTGTCGAGATCGTTGTCGAGACTTTTCCTCACCTGCTCGAGGCCGGCCGAGCCGGTCCCGGCCGCCCGCCAGGACTCGAGGCGCCGCGTCGCCTCCCCCAGCATCTCGTCGCGCCACCCCCACGGCTCCCGGTAGTGGTTGGCGAGGATGGCGAGGCGCAGCGCGGAGGCCTCCCACTCTTTCAGCACGTCGCTCACGAACACGAGGTTGCCAAGGGACTTCGACATCTTGACGCCATCCAGGCCCACGAGGGCCTGGTGCATCCAGTGGCGGACGAACGTCTCGCCCGTCGCTGCTTCGGACTGGGCCGCCTCGCACTCGTGGTGAGGGAAGATCAGATCCGTCCCTCCTCCGTGCAGGTCGATGGTCGTGCCCAGC
>DASXYV010000218.1:0-4983 GCA_036502305.1 Acidimicrobiales bacterium | reverse complement strand
AAGGCCTTGCGATGAGGGGAAGGCCCCGGGAATCGGATTCTTCGGGCTTGCCACAGTTCCGCCAGTCGCGCCGCTCGATGCCTGAGCCCGGGCCGTTGTCGTCGTGGGCGTCAACAGGAACGCGTGCTCGTGCCCGTTGATGGTGCCCCAGCCGACGATCTGCCCGGCATCATTGATGGCCCTCGCCTGGTCGAGGACCCAGCCGGAGCCGGCCGGGATCAGGCTGTTGAGGTCGGTCATCCGGCCGATCGTGCCGTGCGGGGTCGTCGGGGCCCAAATCCAGGCGAGGTTGGGCGCGTTGGAGGTAGTGCAACCTCGTTTCTGTAGATTCCCGGCCCGGCGGCGGGTCAGTCCGGCTCCATCGTCAGGTACTTGCGGTTCGTCTCCCACTCGTCGCTGCTCTGAAAATCCTCCACTCCTGGGCTTCCCCCTCAACACGTAGGCGCGCACGGCGAACCCGGACGGCCCGTCGGTACCGGGACTTGGCGCCCGTCGCTGCCCAGCGGCCCAGCGGCCCCGCCCCGTACCCCGACGGCGATTCAGGCGACCGGCTCAGGCTCGAGCCGCTCCTCGTAGGTCGCCCCGCCCTTCAGCACCTCGTAGACGATCTTCAGGACCTTGTGCGCCAGCCCCACCAGCGCCCGCTTCTTGCCGATCCGCTTCGCCCAGCGCCGGTAGGTGGCGCTCAGGAGCGTCGCCTTGGTGTGGCTCGCCGCCCAGGCCACCTGCACCAGGATCGGCCTCAGCCAGCGGTTCGCCTCGTTGGTCCGGCCGCTCCGTCGCCTCCCGGCGCTCTCGTTGTTGCCCGGCGCCACCCCCGCCCACGAGCACAGGTGTCCCGCCGTCGGGAACCGCGACATGTCGACGCCGACCTCGGCCACGATCGCCTCGGCCGCCTGCCGGTTGACGCCGGGGATCGTCATCAGTCGCTCCAGTTGCGAGGCGTACGGGGCCATCGCCAACGCGACGCGGTCGCCGATCTGCTCGATCAGCCCCTCCAGATGCGCCACGTGCTCCATCGGGGCCCGGAGCTGGTAGCGGTGGTGATCCGTCACCTGCCCGCGCAGCGCCCGCCTCAGCTGCGGGATCTTCGCCCGCAGCCGGCTCTGTGCCATCTCGGCCATCCGGGCCTCGTCCGTCTCGCCGCCGATCAGGGCGCGGATCATCGCGCGGCCCGACTTGCCGAGGACCTCCGTGGCCACGCTCGCCAGCTTGATATTCGCGTCCTCCAGGACCTTCTCGACGCGGTTGGACACCGACACCCGCTCGCGGATCAGCTGGGTCCGCTGGCGGGTCAGATCGCGCAGCTCGCGGATCGGCAGGGGCGGGATGAAGCTGGCCCGGAGCAGGCCGTACTGGAGGAGCTGGGCGATCCACTGGCAGTCCTTGACGTCGGTCTTGCGGCCGGGGACCTGCTTGATGTGCTGGGCATTGACCAGCACGACGGGGAACCGGGCCTCCAGGAGGTTAAAGATCGGCTTCCAGTAGACGCCGGTCGACTCCATCGCGACCTGTGCCACGGCGTTCGAGGCCAGCCAGTCGGAGAGCGCCTGCAATTCGTCGGTCATCGTGCCGAAGCTTCGGACATCCTGGTGGACCTCACCGGCGGGGCCGAGCCGCCGGACGCAAGCCACGACCGTTCGCTTGTGGATGTCGAGGCCGGCACAACAGTCATGAACGGCGTCCATCGCTGAGTCTCCTCGGGTGGGCGCCTCGCGACACCGGGGGACTTCGGGGGATGGAGCAAGCTGCTCTTCGTGCTCCCCGCCGGGGCGGGGGCGACAGGTTCGGGTTCGCGACGAAGTCCGGGCCAGACTGATCTGCGGGCTTGGGGGCCACCAATGACGAGTACGGCCTCGGCCCAGCGAGCGAGGCCCCTCCATCTGAACCTACACCGAACCCATTTTCATGCGTTCGGGTGCGGAATTCTCGGCATGAGGACTGATCTCCATCGCCACGGCGCTCACGAGCCGCAGGGCCGACGCCTCGTTGGGGAACAGGCCGGCGACCCTCGTCCTCCTCTTCAACTCCTTGTTCAGCCGCTCCAGCATGTTGATCGTCCGCAGCCGACGCCGGTGCGACGCCGGCAGGGCGAACACCGCCAGACCCTGCGGCACGTTCGCCTCCAGCCACTCGGCCAGCTTCGGGGCGGTGGCCCGGTACTTCGTCACGGCGATCTCCAACTGCCGCTCGGCCTCGGCCCGGTCCGGGGCGTCGAACACCGCCCGGATGCTGGCGACGACCGCCTTCCGCATGCCGGGCTTGGGCACGAAGGCCATGGCGTTCTCGATCAGGTGCACCATCCGAACGCAATCGACAAATTGCGGGCCACCCTGGTGATTCCGTACAGGTCTACGACTCGTCCCTACGCCCCTCGCCGCACCCGGCAGTCCTAGCCCGGCGTCATAGCCCCGGCCATCCTGACCTCCCAGCAGGAGGTCAATCCGATGCGCCGGAAATCCCGCGAGCCCCGCCCCGACGGGTGGGCCATCCGCTCCGCATTCGTCCCGCGGCGCGACGGACCCCGCCGGCTTGAACAGGCCTTCCAGGTCCTGCTCGACTCCGCGGCGGGCGTCGATAGCTCATCCACGACCGACGAGGAGATCGATCATGAGAGCCGCCGTGTATGCCAGGGTCTCGACCGAGAGGCAGGGGCGTGAGCAGACGATCGACAGCCAGATCGAAGCCCTCCGGGGCTGGGCCGTCGCCGGTGGGCATGAGCTCAAACGCGAGCACACCTTCATCGACGAGGGTTACTCGGGCTCGCGCCTCGACCGGCCGGCCCTCGACCGGCTCCGCGACGCCGCGCGCGAGGGCGAGTTCGACGTCCTCGCCGTCTACAGCCCGGACCGCCTGGCCCGCCGCTACGCCTACCAGGTCGTCCTCCTGGAGGAGCTCCGCAGGGCCGGCTGCGACGTCGAGTTCGTCCACCGGCCGATCTCCGAAGACCCGCACGACCAGCTCCTGCTCCAGATCCAGGGGGCCGTCGCCGAGTACGAGCGGGCCTTGCTCGGCGAGCGATTCCGCCGCGGCAAGCTCCAGAAGGCCAGGGCCGGCCACTGGACCTCCGGGAGGTCGCCCTACGGCTATCGCTACGTCCCGGCCCGCGACGGCGTGCCGGCCCACCTGGAGATCGAGGAGGCCGAGGCCGAGGTGGTCCGGATGCTCTACCGCTGGCTGGTCGACGAGCGCACGACCGTCCGCCAGATCCTCAAGCGGCTCGCCGCCGGCCCGTGGCGGCCCCGGTGCGGCAAGCGGCTCTGGGCGAATTGCGTGGTCCATCACATCCTGTCCGACCCGGTCTACACCGGCACCGGCTACGTCAACCGGCACGCCTTCGTCGTGCCCCGCAAGCCGCGGTCGACCGGCCCGAGGGCGGGGACGGCGACGTGCCGCCAGCCCAAGCCGCGCGAGGAGTGGATCCCGATCCGGGTCCCGGCCCTGATCGACGAGGCCACGCACCAAGCGGCGAAGGAGCAGCTCGCCCGCAACGCGGCCCTGTCGTTCCGGAACAACACACACAACGAGTATCTGCTGCGATGCCTGCTGACTTGCCGCGGCTGCGGGCTCGCGATGTTCGGGGTCACGACGTACGGCAAGCCCGGTCAGGCCGTCCACCGGTACTACAAGTGCCACGGCAAGGACACGGTGATGCGCGACCGGGCCTGCCGATGCACGCAGACGCCGGCCAAGGTCGAGGAGCTCGACGCTGCGGTCTGGGACCACGTCAAATCGCTGCTCGAGGACCCGGCGACGCTGGCGTCTCGATTCGAGGAGCTGGCCCGACTCTCGGCGTCGAAGGACGACGGCCGCGCCTCGGCCCAGCGCTGGGAGGCCCAGCTGCAGAGGCTCGGCCGCGAGGAACAGAGGCTGGTCGACGCCTACCAGGCCGAGGTGATCGACCTGGAGGAGTTGAAGTCCCGCCGCGATCAGATCCAGGGACGACGCCAGGTTCTGGTCACCCAGCGCGACCAGGAACAACGGTTGTGGGCCGAGCGACAGGCGGCGAAGAAGGTCTGGTCGGACCTGGAGTCGTTCTGCCGCCGGGTGCGATCCCGGCTCGACCAGGCGACCTTCGCGGAGCGTCAGCGCATCTTGCAACTGCTGATCGAGCGGATCATAGTCGGGGAGGACTCGCTGGAGATCCGGCACGTCATCCCGCTGGGCCAGGTCGAGGGGACTGCCTCAGGCCCCGGCCCGGAGGAGCCTCCCGGATCGGGCGATGGGGAGGGACCCGGACCCGAGGAGGAGCCGGGCCCCCGGCCGATTTGTCGATTGCGTTCGGATGGTGTGGAACTGGCACCGCTGCCACGGCACGCCCGTCAGCCGGGCATCGAGGGCCGGCTTGAGGCCGGCGTGGGCATCGCTGACGACCAGCCTCACGCCGTGCAGGCCCCGGCCCTGGAGCGCCGCCAGGAAGTCCCGCCAGTGGACCTCCGCCTCCGAGAGCGAGACGCTCACGCCGAGGATCGACCGCTTCCCCTTCGCGTCGATGCCGACGGCCGTCAGGACGGCACAGGAGACGACCACACCGCCGTGGCGGACGTTCTCGTAGCGGGCGTCGAGGATCAGGTACGGGGTCTCGCCGATCGGGCGGGCCCGCCACTTCTCCAACTCGCCGTCGAGGGCCTGCGCCGCCCGGCTGACCTGGCCGCTGGTGATCTCCAGGCCGCAGAGCGCCTCGGTGATGGCGGCGACCTTGCGGGTCGAGACGCCCTGGACGTACATCGCGGCGACAGCCAGCTTCAGCGCCCGCTCGCTGCGGAGGCCCTTCTCCAGGGCCGACGGGTAGAACTCGACCCCCCGGGTCTGCGGGACGGCCACGGTGAGGGCGCCGAGCCGGGTGTGGAGGGTCTTGGGCTTGAACCCATTCGCGTGGCCGGTCCGCCCCTCGGCCCGCTGGTAGGGGGCGGCCCCGAGGGCGTGCGAGCGCTCGATCTTCATCACCTCGTTGAGCAGGACGGTGACGGCCTGGGCGATGCC
>DASXYV010000217.1:0-2442 GCA_036502305.1 Acidimicrobiales bacterium | reverse complement strand
CGGTCGGCCAGGGGCCGGACCGTGCGCCCAAAGACGGCCGGTCAGAAGCGCTACACCGACGCCATCCGCGACAACGTGATCACCTTCTGCATCGGTCCGGCCGGCACGGGGAAGTCGTACCTCGCCGTGGCCCTCGCGGTGCAGGCCCTCCAGGCCAAGCAGGTGAATCGGATCATCCTTACTCGCCCCGCGGTCGAGGCAGGGGAGCGGCTCGGCTTCCTGCCCGGCGATCTCATGGCCAAGGTGGACCCATACCTCCGCCCGCTGTACGACGCCCTCTACGACATGCTCGAGCCTGAAGCGATGCAGCGTCTGATGGACCGAGGCGCCATCGAGGTGGCTCCTCTGGCCTTCATGCGGGGAAGAACGCTCAACTCGAGCTTCATCATCCTCGACGAGGCCCAGAACACCACTCCCGAGCAGATGAAGATGTTCCTCACCCGGATCGGCTTCGGCTCCAAGGCGGTGGTGACCGGTGACGTGACTCAGGTCGACCTGGCCGGCGGACGGTCCGGGATGGTCGGGCTCGACCGGATCCTCGGCGGCATCGACGACCTGGCCTTCGTGTGGCTCACCCAGCGCGACGTGGTCCGTCATCGCATCGTGGCAGACATCGTCTCGGCCTACGAGCGGGTCGGGAGCGCGGGCCAGGTCGGCCGTGGGTCGGCGACGGGGCCCTCCACGGGACCGATCCGGACGACGCCCGACGGCGAGTCGCCCAGCGGGCTGGTGCCTGAGCCCGAGCCCGAGTGGGCATCTGGCCCGGCTTCGGCCGGGCCCACCTGAGAGAGGCAGCCGGCGAGGTGGCGATCGAGGTATTCGTCGCAGACGAGCAGTCGACTCGTCCCGTCGAGCCCTCCCGGTGGATGGGCCTTGCAGAGGCCGTCCTGTCCGCCGAGGGCGTGGCGGGTGACGCCGAGCTGTCGGTCCTCTTCGTCGAGGAGGAGGACATGGCCCAGCTCAACGCGCGCTTCCTGGGTGAGGAGGGGCCGACCGATGTGCTCGCATTCGCCATCGACGAAGAGCCACTGGAGAGCGGCCGCTCGCCCGACTCGGGTGGCACGGGTCCCGGTTGGGTCCCGCCCGAGCCCACCGACGTTCCGAGCCTTCTCGGCGACGTGGTGATCTGTCCCTCCGTCGCCTGGCGCAACGCCCCCGACCATGCCGGCACCTACGAGGACGAGCTCGCCCTCCTGGTCGTCCATGGCATCCTCCACCTCCTGGGGATGGACCACGTCGACGAGGAGGAGGCGACGGCAATGGAGCGGCGCGAGCGAGAGCTCCTCGACCGCTACCACCGGCGAGGACCGTCCGGAGCCTCGTCGTCGGCAGAGGCGTGACCGTGCTGCTCGCGACCACCGGGTGGGAGACGACCGATTCTGTGCTCGTGGTGGCCATCGTCGTCCTGCTCGTCTTCGCCGCCGTGCTCGCCCTCGCCGAGACGAGCCTGGTTCGCACCAGCCGGGTGAAGGCGGTGAGCCTCGAAGAGGAGGGTCGCCGAGGCGCTCGCCGGCTCGCCCGACTCATCGAGAACCCTGAGCGCTTCCTCAACCCGGTCCTGCTCCTGGTGCTCGTGTGCCAGCTGGTCGCCGCCACCCTGGTCGGCGTGGTCTCCGAGCACCTGTTCGGCGCCCTGGGCGTTGCCCTGGCCACCGTGTTCGAGGTAACCATCATCTTCGTCCTGGCCGAGGCGGTGCCCAAGAACTGGGCCGTCCGGCACCCGGAGCGGGCGGCCCTCTTCGCAGCGCCGATCGTGGCCGCCCTGATCCGGTTCCCGCCCGTGCGCCTGCTGTCAGGAGTGCTCATCGGACTCGCCAACCTGATCCTCCCCGGCGGCAAGGGCCGTCCTGATGCCTACGTCTCCGAGCGCGAGCTCTTGGCCATGGCCGACGTGGCCGAGGAGGCGGACGTGATCGAGACCGAGGAGCGGGCGTTGATCCACTCGATCATCGAGTTCGGCGACACCGTGGTGCGGGAGGTCATGGTTCCCCGGCCCGACATCGTCGCCGCCGAAGCCTCCGACCCGGTCTCAGAGGTCATCGAGGTGGCCATGCGGGCCGGCTACAGCCGTATCCCCGTCGACGACGGCAACATCGACAACATCATCGGCATCGTCTACGCCAAGGATCTGATGCGGGCGGACCTCGACGACCGGGACGAGACCCCTGTGCGCAACCTCGTGCGGGAAGCCCACTTCGTGCCGGAGACCAAGCGGATCGCCGAGCTCATGCGCGAGATGCAGGACCGGAAGTTCCATATGGCCATCGTGATCGACGAATACGGAGGGACGGCCGGGCTCGTGACGCTCGAGGATCTCATCGAGGAGCTCGTCGGTGAGATCGTCGACGAGTACGACGTCGAAGAACCCGCCATCGAGCCCCTTGCCAACGGCGAGTACCGGGTCAACGCCAGGATGGGCGTCGACGAGGTGAACGAGTTCCT
>DASXYV010000216.1:0-2128 GCA_036502305.1 Acidimicrobiales bacterium | reverse complement strand
CGCCTGGCTCCAGCGCATCGTCGATTGGCAGCGAGACACTCCCGATCCGACCGAGTTCCTCGAGACGCTCAAGCTCGACCTGGACCAGGACGAGGTCTACGTCTTCACCCCGAAGGGCAAGGTCCTCACCCTGCCCACGGCGGCCACACCCATCGACTTCGCCTACGCCATCCACACCGAGGTCGGGCACCGCTGCATCGGGGCCCGGGTGAACGGGCGGCTGATCCCGCTGGACTCCGCTCTCCACTCGGGCGACACGGTCGAGATCTTCACGTCCAAGGTGCCCACCGCCGGACCGTCGCGCGACTGGCTCAAGCTCGTCGTGACGCCCCGCGCCCGCAACAAGATCCGCCAGTGGTTCAGCCGTGAGCGGCGCGAGGATGCCATCGACACGGGCAAGGACGAGCTCGTCAAGGCGCTCCGGCGGGAGGGACTACCGGTGCAGAAGCTCGCCGCGTCGGCCTCGATCAGCACACTGGCCGAGTCGATGAACTACGCCGACCTGGATGCGCTGCACGCCGCCATCGGCGAGGGCCACGTGTCGGCCATCTCGGTCGCCCAGCGCCTGTCCCGCCAGCTGCGGGGCGGGGGCCACGACGAGCAGTTGCCGACGACGGCCAGGCCACCGCGTCGTCCGAGCAGGCGACAGTCGACGGGCGTGTACGTCGAGGGGCTGGACGACGTGATGATCCGCCTGTCCCGGTGCTGCACGCCGGTCCCGGGCGACGAGATCCTCGGCTTCATCACCCGGGGCCGGGGGGTCTCGGTGCATCGCGGCGACTGCGCCAACGCCATGTCGCTGTCGTCGCAGACCGGCGAGCGCCTCATCGAGGTGGAGTGGGACCGCGACGCAACGGGGGTCTTCGTGGCGTCGATCGAGGTGAAGGCGCTGGACCGGGCCCGCCTGCTGGCCGACGTGGCCAAGGTCCTGGCCGAGCATCACATCAACATCCTGGCCAGCTCCAGCCATACCGCCACCGACCGGGTGAGCCGGATGCGCTTCGAGTTCGAGTTGGCCGACCCGAGCCACCTCGACTCCGTGATCGGGACCATCAAGCACCTCGACAGCGTCTACGACGCCTACCGCATACTCCCGGGCAAGGGCGCCTGAGGCCTCACTAACCTGAGCAGTCGTGCCCCAGCAGCGTCAAGCCTTCCAGGCTCCCGCCGGGACCCGCGATGTCCTGGCTCCCGACTCCGCTCGATGGGAGGCCCTCGTGGTGGCCTTCGCCAGCCAGGTCGAGCGGGCGGGCTACGGACTGGTCCTGAGCCCCATGTTCGAAGAGGTCGGGGTCTTCGTGCGGGGGATGGGAGAGGGCACCGACGTGGTGGGCAAGGAGATGTACGAGTTTCGGGACAAGGGCGACCGCCACCTCGCGCTCCGACCCGAAGGCACCGCGTCCATAGTGAGGGCGTTCATCCAGCTTCGGCCGCCGGTGGTGTGGAAGGCGTGGTATGTCACGCCGGCGTTTCGCTACGAGCGTCCCCAGGCGGGGAGGTACCGCCAGCATCACCAACTCGGGGTGGAAGCGCTCGGCACCGAGGATCCCGATCTCGACGTCGAGGTCGTGACCATTGCGTCCCGCTTCTTCGCCGCCCTGGGCCTGACGCGCATCGAGCTGAAGCTCAACTCGATGGGCGACGCCGCCTGCCGCCCCGCCTATATCGATTCGCTCGGCGCATACTTGGAGGCGCACCGGGACGAGCTGTGCGATGAGCATCGCGAGCGCTACGCGGCCAACCCGCTGCGGGTCCTGGACTGCAAGGACGATGCCTGCGTGCGGGTAACGGCGAACGCGCCCCGCCTGCTCGACTCCCTGTGCGGGCCGTGCGCGAGCCATTTCGCGCGGGTCCTCGAAGGGCTGGAAGCCCTCGGCGTCAGCTATTCGATCGACCACCGGTTGGTGCGCGGCTTCGACTACTACACCCGTACCACGTTCGAGTTCTCCGCCCTGGCGCTCGAGGCGGCGCAGAACGGCGTCGGCGGGGGCGGCCGCTATGACGGGCTGGTCGAGGCGCTGGGCGGACCGCCGACGCCCGGCATCGGCTTCGGGATCGGCATCGAGCGCCTGCTCCAGGCCTGCGATGCCGAGGGCGCCTTCCCCACACCGGGGTCGTCGCTCGACGC
>DASXYV010000215.1:0-3239 GCA_036502305.1 Acidimicrobiales bacterium | reverse complement strand
CCTCCAGCGCCTCGACGGGCCGGTGCGCGGCAACGGCAAGATCATCCAGGAGCTCGAGGCGACGTTCCGGGGCGCGGGCTGGAACGTGATCAAGGTGATCTGGGGCTCCAAGTGGGACGAGCTGCTGATGCGCGACGTCGATGGCGTGCTGGTCAACAAGATGACCACCACCGTCGACGGCGAGTACCAGAAGTACGCGACCGAGTCGGGGGCGTACATCCGCGAGCGCTTCTTCGGTCCAGACCCTCGGCTGAGACGGATGGTCGAGCACCTCTCCGACGCCGACCTGCAAGCGCTGCCGCGCGGCGGCCACGACTACCGCAAGCTCTACGCCGCCTACAAGGCGGCCACCGAGCACGAGGGAACCCCAACCGTCATCCTGGCCAAGACGATCAAGGGCTGGACGCTCGGGCCCGAGATCGAGGCCCGCAACGCCACCCACCAGATCAAGAAGATGAACAAGGCACAGCTCCTTCGCCTCCGCGAGCGCCTCTACCTCGAGGACGAGATCCCCGACAAGGCGCTCGACGCCGAGCTGCCTCCCTACTACCGCCCCGCTCCCGGATCGCCGGCCCACGAGTACCTGATGACCCGCCGCAAGGCCCTCCACGGTCCGTTGCCGACCCGGGTCGTACGACCCAAGCCACTCCCGGCACCGGATCCCAAGGCGTTCGCGGAGTTCCTGGCCGGCTCGAAGAACCAGGCCGTGTCGACGACGATGGGGTTCGCCAGGCTTTTGCGCAACCTTCTCCGGGACGGCGCCATCGGTACCCGCGTGGTCCCGATCATCCCCGACGAGGCCCGCACGTTCGGCCTCGACGCCCTGTTCAAGGAGGTGAAGATCTACGCCGCCGGCGGGCAGCGGTACACCCCTGTGGATGCCGACCTTCTCCTGTCGTACTCCGAGAGCGAGTCCGGGCAGATCCTGGAAGAGGGCATCACCGAGGCCGGCTCCATGGCCAGCTTCACCGCCGCGGCCACGTCGTACGCCACGTGGGGCCAGCCCATGGTCCCCTTCTACATCTTCTACTCGATGTTCGGGTTCCAGCGGGTGGGCGATCTGGCCTGGTCGCTCGGAGACTCACGGGGACGCGGCTTCCTGCTCGGGGCCACGGCCGGGCGCACGGCGCTGAACGGCGAGGGCCTCCAGCACCAGGACGGCCACTCGCACGTGCTGGCGTCGACGTTCCCCAATCTCTCGGCCTACGACCCCGCGTTCGCCTACGAGGTGGCCGTCATCGTGTCGGATGGCATCACCCGCATGTATGGCGACGAGCCCGAGGATCGCTTCTACTACCTCACGCTCTACAACGAGAACTACGTGATGCCGTCACTGCCGGAGGGCGCGGACGGCGAGCGAGTGAGGGAGGGTGTCATCCGGGGGATGTACCGCTTCGCGGGCCCACCCGAGGGGCCACGGGGCAAGGTGACGCAGCGCCGTCGGGCCGCCATCTTCTTCTCGGGGCCCGCGTGGCAGACGGCGATGGAGGCGAGGGAGCTGCTGGCCCGAGACTGGGACGTGGCGGCCGAGGCCTGGTCGGTGACCTCCTACAAGGCGCTGCGGGAGGACGCCCTGTCCGCTGAGCGCTGGAACCGGCTCCACCCCGGGCAGCAATCCCGGACCCCGTACGTCACCGAGGTCCTCTCGCCGAACGAGGGTCCGGTGGTGGCCGTCACCGACTTCATGAAGGCGGTGCCGGACCAGGTGGCCAGGTGGGTACCGGCTCACTTCACCGCGCTCGGCACCGACGGCTTCGGACGCTCGGACACCCGCACCGCGCTGCGTCGACATTTCGAGACCGACGCCGCCCACGTGGTCGTCGCCGTCCTCACTGCCCTGGTGGAGCTGGGCGAGGCGAAGGCGGAGGAGGTCGCCGACGCCATCTCCCGCTACGACATCGATTCCGACAGGCCTGACCCTCGGGACGCGTGACAGAATCGCGCCCGTGCCTGCCCATTCTCTGGCCCTGTCCGGCGACGACGCTGCCGACGAGCTCCTGAGCAGGGACCCACTGGCCCTGCTGATCGGCATGGTGCTGGACCAGCAGGTCCCGCTGGAATGGGCGTTTCGGAGCCCGCTGGAGCTGCGCGAACGGCTGGGTGGACGTCTCGACCCGGCCGAGATGGCGGCCATGGACCCGGAGGATCTGGTCAAGGTCTTCACCGGCCCGCCCGCCCTGCACCGCTTCCCCGGCTCCATGGCCCGCCGGGTCCATGAGCTGTGTCGGGTCGTCGTCGACGAGTATGGCGGGGACGCGTCCGGCATCTGGCGCTCCGCGGCGAGCGGAGAGGAGCTGCTGAAGACGGTCAGGTCCCTCCCCGGCTTCGGCGACCGGAAGGCCAGGATCTTCGTCGCCCTGTTGGGCAAGCGCATGGACGTGCGACCCCCAGGATGGGAGCAGGCGGCGGGCGCGTTCGGCCAGCCGGACAGCTTCATGTCGGTCGCCGACATCGATGGTCCTGACGCCCTTGGGAAGGTGCGCGAGCACAAGCGAGCCATGAAGGCGCAGGCACGGGCCGAACCCTCGGCCAGCGCCTGACGGGCATCATCGCCCCAGCAGCGCGCCATCGGCTCGACGGACGCCGCCTCTACCTGTGCTGTCCCGATCGCGCCGACCTCACCCGCTTCCTGGCCGCGTGCATCCGCGGCGGGGTCGACGTCGTACAGCTGCGGGAGAAGTCGCTCGAGGCACGACCGCTGCTGGGGCGCGCCCGCCTCGCCCTCGAGGTGTGCCGCGACCACGACGTTCCCTTCGTCCTCAACGACCGCCCGGACCTCGCCCTCGAGCTCGGAGCGGACGGTGTCCACGTGGGCCAGGAGGACGCCCCACCCAGCCTGGCCCGACGCATCATGGGTCCCGACGCCCTGGTCGGGCTCTCGACGCACGACCCCGCCCAGCTGGAGGCCGCCGATCGCGAGCCGGTCGACTACCTGTCGGCCGGGCCTGTCACCCCCACACCGACCAAGCCGGGACGGGCCGGCACCGGGCTGGGGTACGTGTCCCATGTGGCGGCCCGCGCCGGCCGGCCGTGCTTTGTCACCGGCGGCGTGACGCCGGAGGCGGTTGGGCCCATGGTGGAGGCTGGCGGTCGCCGCTTCGTGGTCGTTCGCTTCCTGACCGAGTCCGACGATCCCGAGGGCCGGGCCCGGACGCTGCGCCGCGCCCTGGAGGACGCGCTGGCCGCCATCGGTATCCGGGAGGGGTGACGTTCGGGCGGCTCAGGCCCCCCCGCCCTGG
>DASXYV010000214.1:0-5880 GCA_036502305.1 Acidimicrobiales bacterium | reverse complement strand
GCAGCGAATCGAGCCACGCGCTCCGAGAGCGCGTCGTACGCGGCGGGCGTCAGCAGCTCGAGGGCGGCCAGGCCGGCCGCGGTGGCGAGCGGGTTCCCGGCCAGCGTGCCCGCCTGGTACACGGGGCCCAGGGGGGCGAGCATCTCCATGATCGAGCGCCCACCTCCGAACGCCCCCACCGGCAGCCCGCCGCCGATCACCTTCCCGAAGCACCACAGATCGGGGACCACGCCGCTCGTCTCGGTCACGCCGCCACTGGCCACCCGGAAGCCGGTGATGACCTCGTCGAAGACCAGCAGCGCCCCGGCCGCGTCGCACGCCTCCCGCAGCCCCTCCAGGAAGCCCGGCGCAGGAGGGACCAGGCCCATGTTGGCGGCGACGGGCTCGACGATGACACAGGCCACGTCCGATCCGATCGCGGGCACCTGGTTGTAGGGCACGACGACCGTGTCGGCGACCGCCGCCGGCGGCACCCCGGCTGAGTCGGGCAGTCCGAGCGTCGCCACCCCGCTGCCCCCGCCGGCCAGCAGGCTGTCGCTGTGGCCGTGATAGCAGCCGGCGAACTTGACCACCCGCGCCCGCCCCGTGGCGCCGCGCGCCACCCGCACCGCGCTCATTGCCGCCTCGGTGCCGCTCGAGGTGAGCCGGATCAGCTCACAGCCGGCCACCCGGTCGCGGATGACCTCGGCCAGGAGCACCTCACCTTCGGTCGGAGCGCCGTACGACGTGCCCCGGGTCGCCGCTCGCTGGACCGCGTCGACGATGGCGGGATGGGCGTGGCCCAGGATGGACGCGCCGTACGACTGCACGTAGTCGACGTAGCGATGGCCCTCGACGTCCCAGAGGTAGGCGCCTTCCGCCCGATCGACGAAGTAGGGCACCCCTCCGACGGCCTTGAAGGCGCGCACCGGCGAGTCGACCCCACCGGGCAGCACGCGGCGCGCTCGCTGGTAGAGCTCGGCGTTCGTCGAGACCTGCGCCTTCGCCTCGAGCACGTGCGCCTCAATCTCCGAGCGTCTCGGCCAGCTCGGGCGCGAAGTAGGTGAGGATCATGTCGGCCCCGGCCCGCTTGATGGCGCCCACGTGCTCGAGGGCCACCGCGGGGCCGTCGATCCAGCCCCGTTCGCTCGCCGCCTTGACCATGGCGTACTCGCCGCTCACGTGGTAGGCGGCCACGGGGAGGTCGAACCTCGCCCGCACGGCGGCGATCACGTCGAGGTAGGCCAGCGCGGGCTTGACCATGACGATGTCGGCGCCCTCGTCCACGTCGAGGGCCACCTCGCCCAGCGCCTCGCGCCGGTTGGGGGCGTCCTGCTGATAGTCCCGCCGGTCCCCGCCGCCGGCGATGGTCACATCGACAGCGTCACGGAAGGGCCCGTACAGGGCCGACGCGTACTTGGCCGCGTAGGCCAGGATGGCGACCTCCGACCGGCCGCTCTGGTCGAGCGCAGCACGGATGGCGCCCACCTGACCGTCCATCATCCCGCTCGGTGCGACCACGTCGGCACCGGCGCCGGCCTGGGCGAGCGCCACCCGCCCGTAGAGCTCGAGCGTGGCGTCGTTGTCCACGGTCCCTGACGGCGTCAGCACCCCGCAATGTCCGTGGTCGGTGTACTCGTCGAGGCACAGGTCGGCGACGAGCACCATGGCGTCGCCCAGCTCGTGACGAAGCTCCCGCAGCGCCACCTGGGTGATGCCGTCGGGGTTCCACGCCTCGGAACCGATCGGGTCCTTGGCCGCCGGGAGGCCGAACAGCACGATGGCGGGCACCCCGAGGGAGCTCAGCCGGCGGGCCTCTTTCACCAGTGAGGCGGTGGTGTGCTGGACGACGCCGGGCAGCGACGCCACCGGCTGGGGCTCGTCGATGCCCTCGCGGACGAACAGCGGCGCCACCAGGTCGTCCATCGATAGCCGGGTCTCGGCGACCATGCGCCGCAGCGTCGGCAGGCGCCGGAGCCGCCGGAGCCGGCGGGCGGGAAAGCTCACGTCCTCAGCCTACGGCCGGCGACGGGGTGGGGCCCCCGCCGCTCCGGAGGAGGGCGGGGATGGGGCCCCGCCCGGGGTGGCGAAGCCATCATCAAGAGAGCCGGCGACCGAGCGGGCCTCCACGAGCGCGTCGACCAGCCCGTCGATGGTGTGGGTGCCAGCGACCACGTCCACGTGAAGGCCCAGGGAACGCGCCGTGTCAGCGGTGACGGGGCCGATGCAGGCCACGATCGACGGCACGTCGCCGCGCTCGACCACCTCGAGGAATCCCCTCACGGTCGACGAGGACGTGAAGGTGACGGCCTGGGCCGAGCGGACCGCAGCCAAGGCGTCCGCGGCGGGCCGGAGCAGCTCGGTGCGATAGGCCTCGACCACGTCGACGTCCCAGCCCTTGGCCTCCAGTCCCTTGGGGAGCACCTCCCGAGCCTCGGCCGCCCGGGGCAGGAGCACCCGCCCGCCACCCGCCCGGTCGGCAGGAACAGCGACGGCAGAGGCCGAGTCGGCAGGAGACGGATCTGGGAAGACATCGAGGAGCCCTTCGGCGACGAAGCGCTCAGGCACGAGATCGGCGACCAGGCGCCACCGTCCGAGGGCCTCCGCCGTACCCGGGCCGATGGCGGCGACGCGCGCCGACCCGAATGCGCGCGCGTCGCGCACCAGGCCCATCAGCGCGTCGACGGCATTGGCCGAGGTGAAGACGACCCACTGGTAGCGGTCGAGCCGCTCGGCGGCGGCTCGCAGCGCTGCCCCTCCGTCGGCCGCCGTGGTCACAGAGATGACCGGAAGCTCGACGGTCCCGGCGCCCACCGACCTCAGGCGATCCACGAGGGCGGAGGCCTGCGACCGGGTTCGGGTCACGACCACCGTCCACCCGAGCAGCGGCCGGCGCTCGAACCAGGCCAGGTCCAGCTGGGCCACGGGGCCGATCACGATCGTCACGGGCGGTTCCAGCTCGGCGGTGGGCAGACCGGCGAGCGTCGTTCGCACGCTGCGCTGGCCCGGTCGGGTGCCCCAGCTGACCGCCGCCACGGGCGTGGTCGGCGGGCGGCCTCCGGCGATGAGCCGCCGGGCGATCTCGTCCCGGTGGGCGGCGCCCATCAGCACGACGATCGTCCCGCCGACTCTGGCCAGGGCGTCCCAGTCGACATCGGCGTCGAGCGCCTGGCGGCTGTGGCCCGTCACCACCGTGAAGGACGTCGACAGGCCGCGGTGGGTCACGGGGACACCTGCGTAGGCCGGAACGGCCACCGCCGCCGTGACACCCGGCACCACCTCGAAGTCGACGCCAGCCGCGGCGAGGGCCTCCGCCTCCTCTCCGCCCCTGCCGAAGACGAACGGGTCGCCCCCCTTGAGCCGCACCACGCAACGTCCGGCGCGACCCTGCTCCACGAGGAGGTCGTTGATCTCTTCCTGGCGGACGGGATCGCCGGGGCGCTTGCCGACGTCGATCCGCTCCGCGCCGGCGGGGGCGAGGTCGAGGAGGGACCGCTCAGCCAACCGATCGTGGACGACGAGGTCGGCCCGGCCCAGCACCTCGGCACCCCTGACGGTGATCAGGCCGGGGTCGCCGGGCCCGGCACCCACGAGGTACACGCTCATAGCGCCCCGACCCCGGCGAGGTCGTCGAGGACGGCCTGCCCGCCGCAGTCGTCGAGCAGGTGGCGGGCCAGGCTCCGGCCGAGCGCCCCCGGTTCGGGTCCGGCGGCGGACTGGCGGAGCATCACCCTCCCGTCGAGGCTCGACACCATGCCCGCCAGCTCGAGCCCGTTGCCGTCGAGCAGCCGGGCGTGGGCGGCCACGGGCAGATCGCAGCTGCCGCCGAGCTCGGCCAGGAAGGCGCGTTCGGCCTCCACGGCCCGTCGCGACGGAGCATGGTCGATGGCGGCCACCGCGCCCAGCGTGGCCTCGTCGTCGAGCCGGCACTCGACGGCCAAAGCGCCCTGCGAGACCTGGGGCAGCATCAGGGCCGGATCGAGGGCCTCGGCCACCCGGTCGGTGCGTCCCAGCCGGCGCAGGGCGGCGAGCGCCACCAGGACGGCGTCGTAGCGAGGAGCCTTGGCCAGACGGGTCGCGATGTTCCCGCGTAGGCCGGCGAAGGTGAGGTCGGGCCGGACCCAGGCCAGTTGGGCGCGGCGGCGCACCGAGCCGGTCGCCACCACCGCCCCCGGAGGGAGGTCGTCGAGCGCCGACCCGACCAGCGCATCACGGGGGTCGTCGCGCTCGGGCACCGCCGCCAGCGCGAGGCCCGCGGTCGGAGCGGACGGAAGATCCTTGGCCGAGTGGACGGCGACGTCGGCCCGGCCGTCGAGGACCGCGGCCTGCACCTCCTTTACGAAGACGCCCTGCCCGCCGATCTCCCAGATCGGCACCTCGCCCCGGCGATCGCCCCTGGTCTCGACGACGACGGGCTCGATCTCGCGCCCGAGCAGCTCACCGACGTGGTTCGTCTGCCAGCGGGCGAGCTCGCTGGCCCGGGTCGCGGCCCGCAGCGCCGGACGGGCGCTGCTCACGACCCAGTGCCCCTAGAGATCGAAGAGGACGCGCAGGGCGTCGCCGAGCCGCTCCGCCCGGGGCGACCCGGCCGAGTCCTTGAGCTGCACGGTCGGTTCGTGCAGGAGCTTTCCCAGGATCCCCTTCGTCAGGGCTTCGACGGCATCACGCTCTCGCGGATCGAGCTCGTCGAGGCGGGAGCGGAAGCGCTGCATCTCCCCGATCCTGACCTCCTCCGCCCGCGCCCTGAGCGCCGCCACCAACGGCGCCACGCCTCGTGCCGCGGTGGTGTCGAGGTACCGGTCGACCTCCTCGTCGACCACGGCCCGCACCCGGGCCACCTCACGGCGTCGACCGGCCATCCCGGCTTCGGCGAACGACCGCAGGTCGTCCATGTCCAGCAGGGTCACGCCGTCGAGCTCGGCCACACCCGGGTCCACGTCTCGGGGCACGGCGACATCCATCACCAGCAGCGGCCGGCCCCGCCGCCGGTTCATCACCGGGGCCAGATCAGACGCCTCGAGGAGGATCGACGGCGACCCCGTAGACGTGAGCACGACGTCCACACTGGCCAGCGCCTCGCTCAGCGCGCCGAGCTCGACCGTCTCGCCGCCGACCCGTTCGGCGAGCTCGACGGCGCGGTGCTGGGTGCGGTTGGCGACCATCACCCGCCGGGCGGCGGCTGACCCGGCGAGCGCCGCGGCCATCCCCTCGCCCACGTCGCCCGCCCCGACCATGAGCACGTCGTAGCCGTCGAGCGATCCGCCCAGCCGCTCCCGGACGAGGGCGACGGCGGCCTGCGACAGGGACGTGATCCCCCGGGCGATGGCTGTCTCGGACCGGGCCCGCTTCCCGACCTCCACGGCGTGACGGAACAGATGGGAGAGCGTCGGTCCGGCGGCCGACTCCTCCCAGGCCCGCTCCCAGGCGTTGCGCACCTGGCTCAGGACCTCCCCCTCGCCCAGGACGGCGGAGTCGATGCCGGCGGCGACCTCGAAGAGATGCGCCGCCGCGCCCTCTTCGAAATAGCTGTACAGGTCATCGGCGAAGTCCTCCGGCGGGGACGAGCTGAGCCCGGCCAGGAAGCCGCGTATGTCGCTCACCCCGCCGTGGAACCGCTCGACGACGGCGTAGACCTCGGTGCGCAGGCAGGTGGAGAGGACGACGACCTCGGAGAGGTGGGAACGATCCCTGAGGTCGCGGAGGGCCTTCGGGAGCTGGGCGTCGCTCACCGTCATGCGCTCGAGCATGTCGAGCGCCACGGTGCGCTGGTTGAGCCCTACGACGACGACAGGCACGCCTGAAGCAGCTCCCTCGCTCGATCGACCTGGCCGCTCCTGATGAGGTCGAGCATGTCGGAGTCGAGCGCCTTTTGCCAGTCGAGTCCCTCGGTCGACCGGCCGG
>DASXYV010000213.1:0-2859 GCA_036502305.1 Acidimicrobiales bacterium | reverse complement strand
CCCGGCCCAGGCCGCGGGCGGCGGTGGTGAGCGCCTCCAGCTGGGCCGCCACGCCACCGATCTCGACCCGGGCGTCCGCTCCGGCCGCCGCCAGCTGCTCCTGGGACTGCGTCTGGTACCGACCGTCAGTGACCAGGACGGCGTCGCCCGGTGTGACGAGGAGGATGCCGGCCGAGCCGGTGAACCCCGTCAGATACCCGACGTTGGACAGATTGGTGACGACCAGGCCGTCGCAGCCGGCGTCGCCGAGTCGCTCCCGCAGCCGGGGGAGGCGGGCGGCCACATCCATCACGGGCATGGCGGCGGTGTCCGTCATCGTGCGGCGGCCTCCCGACCTGCCGGCCCGTCGCCGGGAAGGTCGATCGTGATGCTGTTCCAACCTTCGTTGAAATGACTTTCGTCGAAATGGGGCGCAGCGCGCTCGACCGTGGCGCCCACATTCGACCAGAGGTGGAACAGAAGATGTCTCGCCGGCCTCGGCCCGACCATGGTCGTCGTCACTCGGTTCCACCTCTCGTCGCGCGCTGCTCGGCACCACACCACGGTGTCGACTCTATGTTGCTGGCGGCTTCGCCGCCCCGGGCGGGACCCAACCGAGCCGCCGGCCGTCATGTGCCGGCGGCGGCGCCGTCACGGCCGGCGAGGATCCGGGCCACGGCGTCGACGGCGAGCTCGTAGCCCAGGCCGCCGAAGCCGGCGATGGAGCCTTCGGCGACCGGCGCCACGACCGAGACGTGCCGCCAGGGCTCTCGGGCGTTGGGATTCGACAGGTGCAGCTCGATGACCACCCCGTCGAAGCTGGCCAGGGCATCGTGCAGCGACCAGGCGTAGTGGGTCAGGGCACCCGCGTTCATGACAATGGCGGCGGCCCGGCCTCGCGCCTCGTGGACGGCGTCGACGAGCACGCCTTCGTGGTTGGACTGAGTGTGCTCCAGGACCAGGCCGTGACGCCGGGCGGCGGCCTCGGCAGTGGCGACGTGGTCGGCCAGCGTGGCCCGCCCGTAGACCTCGGGTTGGCGCTCTCCCAGCAGGTCGAGGTTGGGCCCCGAAAGCAGGAGGAGCAGGGGTGCTGTCATCGTGCCTCGCCGCCGACGTGGTCCATATCCGCCAGGGCCGCTCGCACGTCCGAACGCTCCACGCCCCGGACGACCTCGACACCGCGGGGACTGTCCAGCACGAACGTCAACCCCGACGTGGCCTTCTTGTCCCTCGTCATCAGGTCGATCAGCCGGCCCGCGTCGGCTCCGGCGGGGAGCTGGGCGGGGAGGCCGTAGCCCTCCACGACCCGCCGATGTTCCGCCACCCGCTCCTCGTCGATCCTCCCCAACCGTCGGGCCAGGAGCGCCGCGAACACCAGCCCGATGCCGACGGCCTCGCCGTGGCGGAGATCCACCCCGATGTCGAAGGCGAGCGCCTCGAGCGCGTGGGCCAACGTGTGGCCGTAGTTGAGCAGGGCTCGCCGGCCGGCCTCTTTCTCGTCGGCCGCCACGACCTCGGCCTTGATCTCCACGCAGCGCGCCACTCGCTCGGCGAGGGGCAGGTCGGCGAGCCCTTCGGCACCGAGGAACGAGTACTTGGCCAGCTCACCGAGCCCGCTCTGGTACTCCCGGGGGGGCAGGGACTCGAGCACCTCGGTGTCGCACAGGACGGCGGCGGGCTGCCAGAAGGCGCCGACCAGGTTCTTGCCCTCGGGGATGTTCACACCGGTCTTGCCGCCGATGGCGGCGTCCACCTGGGCCAGCAGGGTCGTGGCCACGTGCACCACGGGGACGCCGCGGTGGTACGAAGCGGCGGCGAAGCCGGCCACGTCGGTGACCACCCCGCCGCCGACCGCCACGACGACATCGGCGCGCGTGAGGCCCCAACGGGCGAATCCCCGGCACAGCTCCTCGACGGTGGCGAGCCTCTTGGCCCGCTCCCCCTCGCCGATCAGGAAGTGCCTCCACTCCACGCCCGGATCGACGGCCACGTCCACGGCCGCCTGGGTGACCACCGCAGCCCGGGCGACGCCGGCAGGGAGCACCTCGAGCAGACGGTGACGGGCGCCGGGACCGACCAGCACCTCGTAGGACCGGTCCCCGAGGGCGACCGGGACGCGGATCACCGACGAGTGTCCAATGGCAGGGCGGCCAGCACCCGCTCGGCGACGGTCTGGGCGTCGACGCCGTCGACGTCCACCACGACCTGGGCGAGCTCCTGGTAGACGGGGCGCCGCTCGGCGTACAGGCGGCCGAGGGCACCGGCGGGGTCGTCGCCGAGCAGCGGTCGCCCGGCACCGTCGCCGACGCGCTGGGCCAGCGTCTCCACCCGGGCCCGCAGCCAGACGATCACACCGCCGCGCCGCAGCACGTGGCGGTTGTCCGGATCGAGCACGGCGCCGCCGGCCACCGACACCACGGTCGGCGTGTCAGCGACGGCAGCAGCGGCGAGGGCGCTCGCTTCGGCCGCTCGAAATGCGGGCTCGCCAAGCTGGGCGAAGATCTCCGGAACCGTCTGCCCGGTGTCCCGCCCGACCTGCTCGTCGCTGTCGAGATGACGCCACCCGAGCCGCTCGGCGAGGAGCCGACCGACCGTCGTCTTCCCGGAGCCCATCATCCCCACGATGAAGACGTGCTCAGCCATCCCCGGCACCGACCTCGGATACCGGCTCTCCCAGGGTCGCCAGGTAGGCGTCGCGATTGCGCCGCACCTCGCCCAGCGAGTCGCCGCCGAACTTCCGCAGCGCCTCCCCGGCAAGCGTCAGCGCCACCATGGTCTCGGCGACGACCCCCATGGCGGGCACAGCGGTGACGTCGGTGCGCTCTTTGAACGAGAGCGTCTCTTCCTTCGAGACGACGTCGACCGTCTTGAGGACGGGCC
>DASXYV010000212.1:0-2475 GCA_036502305.1 Acidimicrobiales bacterium | reverse complement strand
TGGCGGACAAGAAGGATGGTCATGACGTCGGGGCCGGGTCGATCCGGATCGTGCCCGGTAACCGGCGCCGACGCCAAATCTACAGCCAGTAGCGTCGAACCTCATGGGCGAGCGTCGGCGGTCATGGTGGGGATGGGGCTGGGAGGACGAGTCCCTCGACGACAGCCAGCTGCGCGCCCTGGCCAAGGCGGTAGGAGCCTCGCTCGGGCAGAACGACCTCGAGCCGGCGCCAGCCCCGGTGCTCGAGAAGATCGAGCTCCCCGCGCCCCGGGTGCGCGCTCCCGAGTCGCTCGCAGCCATCTGCGTCGACACTCCCTACGACCGCGCCGGTCACACCTACGGCAAGTCGTTTCGTGACGTGGTGCGGGCGTTCCACGGCCACCTCGAGCGCCCCCCGGACGTCGTGGCCCGGCCCCGCCACGAACAGGACGTCGTCGACATCCTCGACTGGTGCGCAGAAGCGGGGCTGGCCGCCATCCCCTACGGCGGCGGCTCGTCGGTCGTCGGCGGCGTCGAGTGCGACGTGGGCGACGCCTTCTCGGGCGTCGTCTCGATCGACCTCGGCCGGCTGGACAAGGTCGTCGAGATCGACACTGTGTCGCGGGCGGCGCGGATCCAGGCGGGGACTCTCGGCCCGGCCCTCGAGGACCAGCTGCGCCCGCACGGCTACACGCTGCGCCACTTCCCGCAGTCGTTCGAGCACAGCACCCTGGGGGGCTGGCTGGCCACCAGGTCGGGCGGCCACTACGCCACCAACTACACCCACATCGACGATTTTGTGGAGTCGCTGCGCGCCGTCACCCCGGCAGGCGTGATCGAGACCCGGCGCCTCCCGGGCTCCGGAGCGGGGCCCTCGCCCGATCGGATGCTCCTTGGATCGGAAGGGATCCTCGGAGTGATCACCGAGGCGTGGATGCGGATCCAGGATCGCCCCCGGTTCAGGGCCTCCGCCGGTGTGCGGTTCACCTCTCTGGAGGCCGGGGTGGCCGCCGCCCGCGCCGTGGCCCAGGCCGGGCTGTTTCCGACCAACTGCCGGCTCCTCGACCAGCGCGAGGCGGCAACGTCGGCGGGCATCGCGGACGACACCGCGCTGCTCGTCCTCGGCTTCGAGTCCGCCGACCACCCCCTCGAGGCGTGGATCTCGCGAGCCGTCGAGTGCTGTGCAGACCACGGTGGCTCGGTTCCCGACGGCGTGCGAGCGTCCTCGACCGAGGGTGCGGCGGGCGCCTGGCGCTCGGCGTTCCTCCGGGCGCCCTACGGTCGCGACGCCATGGTCGCCCTCGGCTGTGTGGCCGAGACGTTCGAGACAGCCGTCACCTGGGCCGGCTTCGGGGAGCTCCACGGCGGCGTCACCGGGGCCGTCACCTCGGCCCTGGCCCAGGTCTGCGGCGGCGGGTCGGTGACCTGCCGCTTCACCCACGTCTATCCCGATGGCCCCGCTCCCTACTTCACCGTGCTCGCCCCCAGCCGCCACGGCGACCAGATCGCCCACTGGCAGGAGGTCAAGGCGGCGGCCAGCGAGGCTGTTCTCGCGCACGGCGGCACCATTACCCATCACCACGCCGTGGGGCGGGACCACCGCCCCTGGTACGACCGTCAGCGGCCCGAGCTCTTCGCCGCCGCTCTTCGAGCGGCGAAGGCCACGCTCGACCCCGAGTGGATCCTCAACCCCGGGGTGCTCGTTGACCGCTGAGACACCCGACGGGATCGACGCCGGGACCGGGCCCACGCCCTCGCTCAAGGACCGCCGCACCGCGCTGCTCGCCCGGCCTGGCCTGACCGGCGAGGAGCTCTGCCGGGCCTATGCGGCGGAGGCCGACGACTGGCTGGCCCGCCTGCTGCACCGGGCCACCGACGGACGCCTGGACGGCGTGGCCCTGGTCGCCGCGGGCGGGTACGGGCGGGGAGAGCTGGCGCCGGGCAGCGACCTCGACGTCATCCTCGTGCACAACGGCCGGCGGGACGTCGGGACGATCGCCGAGGCCGTGTGGTACCCGGTCTGGGACCAGGGCATCCATCTCGACCACAGCGTCCGGACTCCCAAGCAGGTGATGGCGGTGGCGGAAGACGACCTGCGCGCCGCCCTCGGCCTGCTCGACGCCCGCTTCGTGGCCGGCGACAACGCCATCGCCGACCCCATACCCGGGCGGATCCACAAGCTGTGGCGGGCCCGCGCCAAGCGCTGGCTTCCGATCCTGGACGCCGCCGTCGCCGAGCGTCACGCAGGCCGGGGGTCGGTCGCCTTCCTCCTCGAGCCCGACCTCAAGGAGGCCCATGGCGGCTTGCGCGATGTCCACGCCCTGCGCGCCGCGGCGCTGGCCGCCCCGGTGCTCGGGGAGCTCGTGAGCAGCCCGCAGCTGGGCGCCGCCACTGACGTGCTGGTGACGGTGCGCGTCGAGCTCCAGCGTCACGCGACCCGGCCATCGAATCGCCTGCTGCTCCAGGACCAGGACGCCGTGGCCGCCGCCATGGGGC
>DASXYV010000211.1:0-6748 GCA_036502305.1 Acidimicrobiales bacterium | reverse complement strand
CCAGCGGGGCCGGGACCGGAGCGCACCGTCGTCGACGCCCTCCGCCAAGCCCAGCACGACCTGCTCGCCTCCGACGAGCGCGTGCTGATCCTGGGCGAGGACGTCGGGCCGCGGGGCGGGGTCTTTCTCGCAACCGAGGGGCTCCACGCCACATTCGGAGAGGACCGGGTGATGGACACGCCATTGGCCGAGTCCTCGATCGTCGGCATCGGGATCGGGCTGGCGCTGGCGGGTCGGCGTCCGATCGTCGAGATCCAGTTCGCCGACTTCATCCACTCGGCGTTCGACCAGATCGTGAGCGAGGCGGCCAAGCTCCACTACCGCTCCGACGGCGCCTTCGGCGTGCCCCTGGTGATCAGGGCGCCATGGGGCGGCGGGGTCCATGGAGCCCTCTACCACTCCCAGTCCATCGAGGCCTTCTACGGCCACGTCGCCGGGCTCAAGGTGGTCGTGCCCTCGACACCCGCAGACGTGGCCGGGATGCTCCGGGAGGCCGTGGCCGATCCCGACCCGGTGCTCTTCCTCGAGCACAAGAAGACCTACCGCCTGATCAAAGGTCCCGTTCCCGAGGGTGACTGGACCGTTCCCATCGGGGTGGCGGAGGTGGTGAGGGAAGGCCGCGACCTGGCCATCGTCACCTACGGGCTGCACCGCCAACTGGCCCTCGAGGCGGCCGAAGCCCTCGCCGGCGAGGCGGCCGTCGAGGTGGTCGACCTGCGCACCATCAACCCCCTCGACCGGGAGACGGTGCTTGACTCGGCCCGCCGCTGCGGGCGGGTGCTCGTCGTCCATGAGGACAACGTCAGCTTCGGGGTCGGCGCCGAGGTGGCGGCCCTGGTCGCGGACGAGGCGTTCTACGACCTCGACGCCCCCGTTCGCCGCCTGGCCATGGCCGACGTCCCCGCCATGCCCTACTCCGCCCCCCTCGAGCAAGCGGTGTCCATCGGCACCGCCGAGATCCTCACCGCAGCGCGCTCGCTGCTGGCCGAATAGAGGCGTGGCGCTCGGGCGGTGAGGGACTGTCACCCTCGGCTGGCCCCCATTCTGACGAAATGGGGACCAGCCGAGATGACGCCCCCCTGACCCCACCAGCGGGCCCGAGCCACCAACGCGGCCGGAGCTTCCCCGCAGCGACGACCGGGCGCACAGGCTGAGCCTGCCGAGGCGCGGGGCCGATTCGGAGACGGCCGACGGCAGGAGGTGATCCGGCCGGCGCATCGGTGGCGATTTCGGAGAACGCCGCCGATGCGATCGGGCCGGATCGCCCGCGCAGACGTCGGCGAAAGGACTCCCTACGCGCCCTCGTACTCGAATCCGAGGTCGGGGGCGGTGACGAGCGCCCGGAAGGGGATGCCCTCGGCTTCGGCCATGGCCGCGCAGGTGCCGCCTCGGTCCACCACGGCGATCATCACGATCGGATCGGCTCCCACCGCCCGCACGGCTCGCGCCGCCTCGACCAACGAGGTTCCCCTGGTGACGGTGTCCTCGACCAGCGCCACCCTGTCCCCAGGGTCGAGGGCGCCGGCGATGCGTCCCCCCGCTCCGTGGTCCTTGGCCTCCTTGCGGACGCTGAAGGACTTGAGCGACCGACCGCGGAGATTGCCGACGGCGGCGGTGGCGAAGGCCACCGGGTCGGCACCCATCGTGAGACCACCGACCGCGGTGGCCTCATCGGGCAGCACCGACAGCACGGCGTCGACCATGAGGATCATGCCCTCGGGCCGGCATGCGGTCTGCTTCGAGTCGATGAACCAGTTGCTGCGGCGCCCCGACTTGAGCACGAACTCGCCGATGCGCACCGAGTGGGCGAGCAGGTGGTCGCGGAGGGCCGAGACCGACGGAGAGGCGGACGAAAGGGCTCCCGGCTTCACGCGTTGCGCCGGGTCCGCGCCGCCTGCCGATGGGCGGCGAGGCCCTCGGCTGCCAGCCCCGCCACCTCGTTCACGCACGCACTCAGCTCCAGCGGGTCGAAGGGCTTGCCGAACACGTCGACGGCACCGAGGTCGAACGCCCGGGTGATGTTGTTCGGGGTGGCTCGGGCCGACACGACTACCACCGGAGAGCCGTCGGGGCTCGACCGCAGCTGCTCGAGGACCCGCCACCCTGGCTGGCCGGGCAGGAGCAGGTCGACCAGCACGACGTCAAAGTGCTGCTCTCCGAGAACCACCAGAGCGGCGTCGGCGTCGCGGACCGTGACCACCTCGGCGCCGTCACCCGCCAGCGTCTCCTCGAGGAGGCGCAGGATGACGGGCTCGTCCTCGACAACCAGCACCCTGGGCATCGGCTCAGCCTTCCATGTGGACCCGTCGCCCCCCACCCGGCAGGATCCGACCCACCGGCAACGCCTGGCGGCCCCACGCTCGCAGCACGTCGACAGCTCGTCCAGCGTCCTCGGCCGCCACCACAGCGACCATACCCAGCCCGAGGTTGAAGACACGGTCCATCTCGTCGTCGGGCACCTGACCGGCTCGCTGGATCTCCCCGAACACGGGCGGCACGGGCCAGGCGGACCGGTCGACCACGGCGTCGCATCCGCTCGGAAGCACCCGGGCCAGGTTGGCGGCGATCCCTCCCCCGGTGACGTGGGCCACGGCGCGAACCGCCACCTCGCGGGCGAGACCGAGCACGACGGGCGCGTAGATCACCGACGGTTCCATGAGCTCGTCGGCCAGGCTGTGCGTCGCGCCGGCGTAGGCGGGGTCGTCGAGCGACCGGCCCCCCGCCTCGAGCAGCGCCCGCCGGGCCAGGGAGTACCCGTTACAGCGCAGGCCCGGAGACAGCAGGCCGACGAGCACGTCCCCGGGGCGGACCCGGGGAGCTCCGAGGAGCAGGTCCCGCTCGACCACCCCCACAGCGAACCCGGCCAGGTCGAAGGCATCGGAGGCCAGCGAGCCGGGGTGCTCGGCCGTCTCCCCGCCGATGAGGGCGCAGCCCGCCTGCCGGCACCCCTCGGCGATGCCGCTCACCACGCGCTCGGCTCGACCCGGGTCCAGCCTTCCGGTGGCCAGGTAGTCGAGCAGGAACAACGGCTCGGCCCCCTGGCACACCAGGTCGTCGACGCACATGGCCACCAGGTCGATCCCGATGGTGTCCAGCCGCCCCGTGGCCGAGGCCAGCTGGGCCTTGGTCCCCACGCCGTCGGTCGCGGCGACGAGGAGGGGCTGGCGGTAGCGCTCGGTCGCCAGGGCGAAGAGACCACCGAAACCGCCCAGGTCACCGACGACCTCGGGCCGGTAGGTCGTGCGGACCACGTCCTTGATGCGCTCAACCGCCTCGTCGCCGGCACCGATGTCGACTCCGGCGTCGGCATAGGTCAGGCCGCGGCCGCCAGGGCCCGCCTGGTCAGGCCCGGAGGGCAACCTCGAGGACCTCCCTGCTGGGGGCGGGCGAGATCTCCACCGGGTACTCGCCGGTGAGACATGCACTGCAGAACCCGGCCCCAGGGGCGTCGATGGCCCGCTCCAGGTTGTCGAGGGTGAGGTAGGCGATCGAGTCGACACCGAGGTACTCGCCGATCTCGGGCACCGTCCGCTGGGCGGCGAGCAGGCCATCCCGGTCGGGTGTGTCGATGCCGTAGAAGCAGGGCCAGGCGTAGGGCGGCGAGGACACCCGGAGGTGGATCTCCGCGGCGCCGGCGTCGCGCAGCATCTCGACCATGGCGCGCGTCGTCGTCCCCCGGATCACGGAGTCGTCCACGACGATCAGCCGCTTTCCGACGATGTTCTCCCGCAGGGGGTTGAGCTTGCGGCGCACGCCGCGAGCCCGGGCCTCGGGCGTCGGGGCGATGAAGGTGCGCCCGATGTACCGGTTCTTCACAAGTCCCTGCCCGTAGGGGATGCCGCTGCGTCGGGCGTAGCCCTCGGCCGCGGGGACCCCGGACTCCGGCACACCCATGACGAGGTCGGCGTCCACCGGCGCCTGCGTGGCCAGCAGCTCGCCCATACGTCGGCGAGCTCCGTGCACCTCCTTGCCGTACAGCAGGCTGTCCGGGCGGGCGAAGTACACAAGCTCGAAGATGCAGAGCTTGGGATCGATCTTCTCCGGCGGGAAGGGACTGACCGAGCGGAGGCCACGGTGGTCGATCACGACCATCTCACCCGGCTGCAGCTCCCGCACGAACCGGGCGCCCACCACGTCGAGCGCCGGTGTCTCCGACGCCAGCACCCATCCGTCGTCCAGGCGCCCCAGGCACAACGGGCGAAAGCCATGAGGGTCGCGCACGCCGACGAGATGGTCGGCGTCCATGAGCACGAACGAGAAGGCTCCCTCGATATCCGGCAGCACCTCGGTCAGCGCGGCCTCCAGCTCCCCGCCATCTCCGTCGCCGCCTTCGGAGGAGAACGCGAGCGAGAGCAGCTCGGCCACCAGGTCGCTGTCGCTGGCTATCACTCCCGGCAGCATGCCTGCCCGCTCGGCCAACGCCGTCGTGTTGGTGAGGTTGCCGTTGTGCCCGAGGGCGAAGCCCGCCGTTCCGACGGAGCGGTACACGGGTTGGGCATTGCGCCATGTGCTGGAGCCCGTCGTCGAGTACCGGGTGTGCCCGATGGCGAGGTGGCCCTCGAGCGCCGCCACCGTCCGCTCGTCGAACACGTTGGTGACCAGACCCATGTCCTTCACGACGGTGATGGTCTCGCCGTCGCTGACGGCCATGCCGGCGGACTCCTGTCCCCGGTGCTGGAGCGAGTAGAGCCCGTCGAAGGTCAGCTGGGCGACCGGCGCACCGGGCGCCCAGACGCCGAATACCCCGCATGCCTCTCGCAGGGCATCGTCTTCGTTGCCGGACCGCGGCAGCTCTGATGAGGACGTGAGCAGCGCGGTCTCGGCGCCCGGCTGGCGTACCCTCACCACTTCAGTCTCCCACAGCCCCGGTCGCTCTTTGGCCAGCCGGAGATAGCCTGCTCAGCGCATGGTCGACCTCCACACCCATTCGACCGTTTCCGACGGGTCCGACCCGCCGGCGCGCATCCCCGAGCTCGCTGCCGCCGCGGGATGCAGCGCGGTGGCGCTCACCGACCACGACCGCCTGGACGGGTTGGCCGAGGCCCGAGCCCGGGCCCAGGCGCTGGGAGTGGACCTGGTTCCCGGATGTGAGGTCTCGTGCGAGTGGGCACCGGGCACGCTGCACGTGCTCGTCTATTTCGTCGAGCCCGGCGACGGACCCCTCCAGGAGGAGCTGGCCCGCCTCCAGGCCGATCGTGCCGAGCGGAACCGCCAGATGATCGACCGGCTGTCCGCCGCGGGCCTCCCCGTGACGCTCGACGAGCTGGAGGCCGAGGCCGGCGGCATGGGAGCGGGGCGGCCCCACATGGCGTCGATCCTCGTTCGCAAGCGGGTCGTGGGATCCGTGCAGGAGGCCTTCGACCGCTACCTCGCCCGAGGGAAGCCGGGCTACGTGAGCAAGTCTCGCCTGTCGCCCCGGACGGTGGCGGAGGAGGCGCGCCGGTCCGGAGGCGTGGCCGTCCTGGCTCATCCGCTCAGCCTGCAGCTCGACGAGCCCGGGCTCGACTCGGCGGTGGCGGAGCTGGCCGACGCCGGTTTGGCGGGCCTCGAGGCGCGCTACGGCCGGTACTCCCCCGACGAGCGGGCGGGGCTCGCCGACCTGGCCCGCCGTCACGGCCTCGTCGCGACCGGTGGCTCCGATTACCACGGCACCTACAAGCCCGATCTCGCCGTCGGCACCGGTCGGGGCGACCTGTCCGTGCCCGACACCACCGTCGCAGCCCTGGCCGAGCGCCGGCACTAAGGGGAGGCAGCGAGGCGCTGGGGCAGGGTCGAGCCCCAGGCGTGGATGACGTCGTGCAGGGCGACATCGACCAGGCCCTCCACGACGAGCCGGTCGCCTCCGGCAATGCCGAGCTCGGTGACCGCCACCCCGGCCGCCCGGGCCCGGGCCGCGATCCCCTCGGGGTCCGCCGCGCACACGACCACGCGCGACGGGGACTCGGAGAAGAGCTCGGCGGCGGTGGCCATCCCGCGCACAACAAGGCCCGTCCGGGAGCGCACCGCCATCTCGGCCAGCGCCCCACCGAGCCCTCCGTCGGACACGTCGTGGAGGCCGGTCACGACGCCGTCGCCCACCAGCGCCGCGACCAGCTCGACGAGGTCGCGGTGCCCGGCGAGGTCCAGGGGCGGCAGGCCCTCGCCCGGATGAGCAGCGCTCGGTGCGCGCTCGGCCGCCCACCGGGAGCCGGCTAGCGAGGGCACCGTCTGGCCCAGGAGGACGAGCCGCTCTCCCGGCGCCAGGCTCGGACCGGGCACCGGGCGCTCGAGACTGTCGATGAGCCCGACCACGCCGACGACGGGAGTGGGGTCGATGTCGCGCCCCTGGCTCTCGTTGTAGAGGCTGACGTTGCCCCCGACGATCGGTAGGCCGAGGGCGCGGCACGCCTCGGCCAGGCCGTCGACGACCTCCGACAGCTGCCACATGACCTCGGGGTGCTCGGGGTTGCCGAAGTTGAGGCAGTCGACCACGGCGACCGGCCGGGCCCCGGCGCAGGCCACGTTGAGCGCCGACTCCGCCACGGTCATGGCCGCGCCCTGGCGGGGGTCGACGCGGCACCACCGGCTGTTGCCGTCGGTGGACAGAGCCAGGCCCCGGCGAGTGGAGGGAAGACCCGGCGCCTTCAGGCGGAGGACGGCCGCGTCGCCGCCGGGCCCCTCGACGGTGTTGAGGAAGAGCTGGTGGTCGTACTGCTCGTACACCCACGAGACGTCGGCGACGAGCGAAAGGAGGTCGGCCCCGCAGTCG
>DASXYV010000210.1:0-4335 GCA_036502305.1 Acidimicrobiales bacterium | reverse complement strand
GATCCTGAGCGGGCCGGGCCGCTCAGATCCGGCGGTAGCGGGCGACGGCCAGCGGTATGAAGACGACCAGGATGAGCCCGGTCCAGACGATCATCTGCCACAACCAGTGGTAGATGGGCCCGCCTTCGGTGAGGGCGCGTACGGCGTTGACGGTGACGCTCACGGGCTGCACGCGGGCGAAGCCCTGGAGCCATCCCGGCATCGTCGCCACCGGCACGAACGCCGAGCTGGCGAAGACCAGCGGGAAGAGCGGGATGAACCCGGCCACCTGCGCGGTCTCCGGCTCCTTGACGACCATCCCGACGTAGGCGAAGACCCACGAGAAGGCGTACCCGAAGGCCAGGACGACCAGCATCGCCACCAGGTCCGGAACCGGGCCGTTGTGGAAGCGGAACCCGACCCCGGTGGCCACGATGACCATCAGGAGGAGCACGAAGACGTTGCGAGCCAGATCGGCAAAGGTGCGACCGGCCAGCACGGCCGAGCGGGCCATGGGCAACGACCTGAAGCGGTCGACGATCCCGCCTCGCAGGTCCTCGGCCAGCCCGACGGCGGTCTGGGCGCCCCCGAACAGGGTGGTCTGGACGAAGATCCCGGCCATCAGGTAGTCGACGTAGGTGGTCCCGGGGGTCTGGATGGCGCCGCCGAAGACGTAGCGGAACAGGAGCACGAACATCACGGGCTGGATGGTGGAGAACACCAGCAGCTGCGGCGTCCGGGCGACGTGCAGGAGATTGCGTTTGGCGATGGCGGCGATGTCGCCGACCGCGACCACCGGCGTGATCGGTCGCGCCTGGCGGACGGCGGGAGCGGTGGTGACGGTTGCGGTCATGTCCTCCTCCTGCGCCGGCCGCGGGCGCCGCCCGCGGGCTCGGGCTCGTTGCCATCCTCGCCGTCAGCTCCGGCGCCGTGGCCCGTAAGGGCCATGAACACGTCGTCGAGCGACGGCCGGCGAAGGCTCAGATCCTCGAGGGTGATATCGCCCTCGTCGAGGCGGCGGGCGGCAGCCATCAAGGTGGCGGCGCCACCCTTGGCCGGCAGCGTCATCCGCCGCTGCTCGGCGTCGACCTGGGGCTTGCCGTCTCCGAGCCCTGCGACGGCGGCGATGGCCTTGTCGAGGTCGTCCGAGCTGGCTACTCGCACCTCGACGACGTCGCCGCCCAGCTGGTCCTTGAGCTCGTCCGCGGTGCCCTCGGCGATCACCTTTCCATAGTCGATCACGACGATCTGGTGGGCGAGGCGGTCCGCCTCGTCGAGGTACTGGGTCGTGAGGAGGATGGTCGTGCCGTCCGCCACCAGGCTCTCGATGAAGCCCCACATCTCGAGCCGGGTGCGGGGGTCGAGCCCGGTCGTCGGCTCGTCGAGGATGAGCACCGGGGGGCGGGCCACGAGACTGGCACCGAGGTCGAGCCGGCGCCGCATTCCCCCTGAGTAGGTCTTGACCTGGCGATCGGCGGCGTTGGTGAGCGAGAACCGCTCGAGGACCTCGTCGGTCCGGCGGCTGACCTCGGCCCGGCCCAGGTGGTAGAGGCGCCCGACGAGCTCGATGTTCTCCCGGCCGGTCAGCGTCTCGTCGACCGCCGCGTACTGGCCGGCGAGCCCGATCAGCGGGCGAATGGCGCCGGCGTCGTGCACGACGTCGAGGCCCGAGATGCGGGCGTACCCCTCGTCGGGAGCCAGCAGCGTGGCCAGGATGCGGACGAGCGTCGTCTTGCCGGCGCCGTTGGGGCCGAGCAGGCCGAGGACCTTGGCCCGATCAGCCGTCAGGTCGACGCCGCAGAGTGCTTGGGTGGTGCCGAACGCCTTCTTGACGCCGGACACCTCGATCATCGTGTCGGCCATCAACCCTCGAGAACAATGTTGGGGCGGAAACGGCCAATCTAGCGGTCGACCCTGTCCCTTCCGGTCGCCGCGAGCGGCCTCTGGAGGGCGTGGCCGGGCTGCCGCGACGGCTTCGGCACCAAGGGTGACCAGCGGTCCGAGGGCCCGCGCTTTCCGGCCGGAACGGGGTGGTCAGAGAAATGCGGATTGTGCGGACCGCTACAGATCTTCAGGGACTCGTCAGATGAGGGCGGTGCCGTCCGGCTCGGGCACGAGCCTGTTCTCGATGGCCCCGACCCGCTCGATCTCGATCCTCACCACGTCGCCCGGTGCGAGAAGAGCGGGAGGTGTGCGGGCAAAGCCGACGCCGGACGGGGTGCCGGTCGAGATGATCGTGCCGGGCTGCAGGGTGAAGGCGGCGGAGAGATGGGCGATCTGGTCGTAGCAGTCGAAGACGAGGTCGTCGGTCCTTGCCTGCTGTCGGAGCTCGCCGTTCACCCATGTCCGGAGACCCAGCGCGTGAGGGTCGCCGAGCTCATCGGGCGAGACCAGCCACGGCCCGATCGGACCGTGGGTGTCGAAGGACTTGCCCATGGTCCACGTCGGTGAGGCCATCTGCCAGTCCCGCACGCTCACGTCGTCGACCACCAAGAACCCGGCGATGACCTCACCGGCGCGCTCGCGGGGTACGTGGCGACATCGCCGCCCGATCACGAACCCGAGCTCACCCTCGTAGTCGACGTGCGCCGGTGCGACGCGGGGGATGTGCACCTCATCGGTCGGTCCGGCGACACACGACGATTGCTTGTTGAAGAACACGGGCACGCTCGGCAGCGGCTGGCCCGTCTCGGCCGCGTGCGAGCGGTAGTTGAGCCCGATGGCGAGGAACTCGGGTGGGCGAGCCACCGGCGCCTCCAACCGGACCTCGGCCCGTGCGAGGCGTGGCGCGGATGACGCAGCTGCGGACGCCGCCTCGAGGCCGTCCTCGGCCAGAAGGGCCCCGACGTCGGTCGGGAAGGTGTCGACGCCGAGGTCGGCGATCTCCTCACCGAGCACGACCCCGAGCCGGGTCGCGCCTCCATGGCTGAAGCGGGCGATCTTCATGTCCCATCCCGTTCGCGGCCCGTCGGTCGGGGCGCGGGTGTTCGCCGAGACACTACGCTGCGCCCGGAGGTCGGGGCTGACGGCGACAGCCGCCAGAAGCTGGGAAGCGAGTGGAACGCACTGGGGGCAAGAGCGCGGGGTCGCAGGGGAACGCGGAGCGGGCCGTCGAGCAGGCGGTCCGCAGCTACCTCACGCGACGGTTTCGCCGCTTCGGACCTGCTCTCATGCTCGCCGGCGGCCTGGCGCTGGTCCTGGCCCTGGTGCCGCCCGGCGGTGGTGGGCGCGGGCGCCTGGCGGGCGCGGGCCTTTCCGGAACGGGACAACCTGGCGGCAACGAAGCGCAGCGCGCCGCAGGAGGACCCGGGGCGGGCGGTGGTGCAGCCGCTTCGGCGAGCGGACCAGCGGGAGCCCCCGCCTCGCCCGGCGTGGGAGGCGGGTCCGGGATCACGCCCGCCGCGGCGCCCGGCTCGGCCGGCACCGCCGTGAGCGGCGTCCACTGCGGGCCCGGGGTGCGCCAGGTCTCCTGGTCCGCCTACGCCCCCTGGTGCGAGCCGGCGTACCACGGCAACAACGGAGGAGCCACCTCGGCCGGGGTGACCGGCAGCACCATCACCCTCACCTACCGCATTGCCGACTCCGGCGAGTCAAAGGCGGTGTTCGCCGCCGCCGGTCAGGCCGGGAACGCCACGGACCAGCAGTACGTCCAGGACATGCAGACCTACGTAGGATTGCTCAACCGCCAGTACGATCTGTACGGCCGGCACGTGGTCCTCAAGCCCTACCAGGGCCAGAGCGACTGGCTTCAGGAGGACCAGGGACAGGATCTCAGCGGGGCGCAGGCCGACGCGGCCACGGCGCGGGATCTCGGTTCCTTCGCCGACGTGTCCATCTACTCGGCGACCGAGCCCTACGGCGCCGACCTGGCGACCGACCACGTCATCACGACCGGGACCGTCGCCCTTCCGCAGAGTTGGTACTCGGACCGGGCCCCGTACGCATACAACGCCAACCCCACGAACACCGCCTTCGCCGAGTACAGCTCCAACCTGATCTGTCAGCGGGCGAACGGACTCCCGGCGATCTTCGCCGGTGATGCCTCGATGCGGACCAAGCAGCGCGTCTTCGGTCTGATGGTCCCCGAGAACCCCTACTACTCCGCCGGCGCTGACCTTTTCCAGTCCCGGCTGCGCCAGTGCGGCGCGGTTGTGACCAAGCGCATCAACTACGCCCTCAACATCGAGACGGCCACCCAGCAGGCGGCGAGCGCCATGGCCCAGATGAAGTCGGCCGGGGTCACCACGGTCCTGTGCGCCTGCGACCCGATCGCTCCCATCTTCGACACCCAGGCCGCCGACCAACAGGGCTACCACCCGGAGTGGAGCGCGCTGTGGTGGGGCGACCCCATCGGAC
>DASXYV010000209.1:0-3908 GCA_036502305.1 Acidimicrobiales bacterium | reverse complement strand
CTAATATATACGATCGGAACGGATACGATTCGAGGAGAGCGGATCGAGCTCTCGGCCGAGGTGGAGGTGTACCGCTGACCGTCGTCGAGGACATCTACTGGGACCCGTTCGACGTGGGCATCGACACGGACCCCTACGAGGTCTGGCGCAGGATGCGTGACCACGCCCCCGTGTACCGGAACGAGCGCTACGACTTCTGGGCCCTCAGCCGCTTCGACGACGTCCAAGCCGCCCACCACGACGTGGCGACCTACATCTCCGGTCGAGGCACGGTGCTCGAGTTGATGGGCGCAGACATGCGCGAGGCCGGCCCCATGATGATCTTCATGGACCCGCCCGAGCACGACCGGCTTCGCCAGCTCGTATCTCGGGCCTTCACGCCCAAGCGGGTGGCGGCGCTCGAAGAGCGGGTCCGGGAGGTGTGCCGCGAGTACCTGGACCCGCAGGTGGGAGGCGGTGGCTTCGACTACCTACGCGACTTTGGCGCCCAGCTTCCGTCGCGGATCATCTCCCACTTGTTGGGGGTACCGCCGTCGGACCGGCCCGCCGTGCTCGAGCTGATCGACACCCTGTTCCACATCGAGCCAAACGTCGGGATGATCAACGACGTCTCGCTGACCGCCGGGATCGAGCTCAACCGGTATCTCCACGGCCAGCTCGAGGAGTGCCGCCGTCAGCCCCGCGACGATCTCCTCACCGCCCTCGTCCAGGCCGAGCTAACCGATGAGACTGGCACGGCGCGACGCCTGACCGACGAAGAGAGCGCCAGCTTCGCCAACCTTCTCGTCAGCGCCGGCACCGAGACGGTGGCGCGGCTCCTCGGATGGGCAGCGGTCGTGCTGGATGCTCATCCGGACCAGCGGGCGGAGCTGGCCCGTGACTCCTCCCTCATCCCCAAGGCCGTGGAGGAGCTGCTCCGCTACGAGGCCCCTTCGCCGGTGCAGGGACGATGGGCCACGCGCGACGTGGAGCTCCACGACCAGGTGATCCCGGCCGAGTCGAAAGTGCTGCTCCTCACCGGATCGGCCGGTCGTGACGAGCGCAAGTACCCCGATGCCGACCGCTTCGACATCCATCGCCAGATCGATGGGCACGTCGCCTTTGGGTTCGGGGTCCACTTCTGTGTGGGAGCAGCTCTGGCCCGCCTCGAGGGCCGGGTGGCGCTGGAGGAGACGCTCGCCCGCTTCCCGCACTGGGTGGTCGATCACGATCGTGCCGAGCGTCTCCACACCAGCACCGTCCGGGGCTACAAGAAGGTTCCGGTCTTGGTCTGACGGGCCTCCAGGGGGTCAGCGCCCGCCGTCGTAGCGACTGTGGGCGTAGGGCTCGAAGGCCGCAGGATCGACCGGACCCACGACCCTCGGATGGTGGGTCGCCCGCCGGGTGGTCCAGTGGGTCGACACGGTGTCGATGACCGGAAGGTCGACCACCGGGCAGCTCGGGAGGTCGCGCAGCATCAGCTTGCCCTCGACCCGCTCGAGTGACTGGGGTGCGCGCACCTGATCGACTCGCACCAGCAGAGGTCCTGCATCGAAGCCGTCACCTTCGACGGCGGGAAGGAACTTGAACCACCACTGGATCGCGGGGTACTCGGCCGGTGTCTCGAGCTTCTCCGTCACATCGCCGATGATCTCGACGAAGGTGACGCCTTGGCGGGTCATCCGGCCTTCGACGTGCTCACCTTCACGGCTCAGCTCGATTTCGGCCAGCTTCTTGGGCTCGCCGAACCTCTCACGGCTGATGGACAGAGCTGGCTCGAGATCGATGGGGATCAGCAACGGATACTCACCCGTCTCCCCCTGATGCTTGGCGTCCACCGCGAAGTAGCCGACCATCTCGCGGTAGTGGAAGTCGCCGTACTGAAGGTTGATCTCGGTGATGCGGGTGTGGACCCGAGGCTCGTCCGGCGGCTCCAGGGGCGGCGGGATGACCGCCGCCACGACGTCGGGGTCGGTGAGGTAGACGACCTCCAGCGACGGCAGGACGGGCGAGAGGCCGCTGCCACCCTCGCCTCTCCCCGCCGAAGGCTCCCGCACCCACCGGTTCTGGCTCATGCCAACAGCCCCCTCGTTCTCGTGAGCTCGGTTCTTCGATGCAGTTTCGAATACTATATCCGAAACTATCGGCGGGTTCGTGCCTGTGCAACCGGATGCTCGGTAATCTCGTGGAGCGGCCGCCGGCCAAGGTGGCTCGACGCAGGGAGGACCGAATAAGCGACCGACTAGGCGACGCCACGGACGACGCCAGAGCGACCGAGGCCGGCAACCACCGCCCGCCCCGGCGGGCGGGGAGGCCTCCCCGCATCGACCGGGAGACGATCGCTCGGACCGCGGCGGAGGTGGGCCTGGACCGCGTCACCATGAAGGCGGTGGCTGATCGTCTCGGGGTCAGCGTGCCTGGCCTCTACCACCACGTCGGAAGCCGTGACGACCTGGTCCGCCTGGCCGCCGAGTATGCCGCCTCCCACATCGAGGTTCCCCGCGACCGGGGCCAGCACTGGTCGGTGTGGTTGCTCGAGTGGGCGCAGTATGTCCGTGCCGCGCTGACGTCCTTGCCCGACGTTCTCGGGCAGTTCTTGAGCGGTTCGATCGGGATGGACCGCATGGTCGACCATCTCGACGCGGTCATCGCGCTCATGACCACGCAGGGCTTCTCGCCGGCTGAGGCCATCGACGCGTTCCGCCTGGTCAGCGCCACTTCCCTGGGCGTCGCCGTCGGGGAGATCCGAGAGGCGCGGGAGGCCGAGGCGGGGCGGTCGTCGGTCGCCGAGTACCACCGCCTGCTGGCTCACCGCCCGCCCGCCGAGCTGACCCACATCCGCAGGCTGGTCGGCGGTCCCGAGCAGCTCGCACCATCGTTCGACGAGCAGATCCGCACCGTGCTGGTGGGCATCGCCGCCCGGCGCGGTGAGCCATGGGAGCAGCTCCCTGCCCTCGCCGCGGATGTCGCCGCGAAAGGCCGTGCCACGGGCTTCATGCACCCCTGACCGACGACCAGCCTTGACGTCTCGGGGGGACTTTCTGATACAGTTTTCGAGCACGCATCGGAATCCTCGGGACTTCCCGAGGGCCCGGACTGGAGGATCGATGGGGCGCTATCTGGTGATCTCGTCCGACGGGCACGCCGGACCTCCCGCCGCCCACTACCGCACGTACCTCGACCCGGAGTACCGAGGCGCGTTCGATGACCACCTCGAGGCGATGCGAGGGCTCATGGAAGCGGCGAAGGCCGAGCAGCAGAGCTCCGACTTCATCGCCAAGTGGGAGAAGCTCACCGGTGGCGACGGAGGTCTGCTGGCTGCCTACGACTCCGAGTACCGCAACAAGGTGCTCGACGGCGAGGGCGTCACTGCCGAGGTTCTCTTTCCGGACGCCGACGTCCTGGGCACAGGGCGGGTGGTGGCGTCGCCCTTCGGCTCGGGCCTCGCTGGTGGGGCCGGCACCGATCCCGAGCTGGTGATGGCCGGTGCCAGGGCCCACAACCGCTGGCTGGCCGACTTCTGCGCCCAGGCGAGCAATCGGCGGGTCGGCGTGGCCGTGGTCCCCATCCTCCACGACATCGACGCCGCGGTTGCCGAGATCGGGGTCGCCCACGAGCGTGGCCTGGGTGGGGTCATGATCCCGACGCGGTGGTTCGACCAGCCGGCGTACCACGACCCGCGCTACGAGCCCGTATGGAGCGCGTGCGAGGAGCGCGACATGGTCCTGCACACGCACTCGGGCGCAGGACCGGCGGACTACGGCGACGGGCCGGGGATGATGGCCATCTATGCGACCGAGGCGCACTGGTGGGCAGCCAGGCCGTTGTGGGTGCTGATGTGGTCGGGCGTCTTCGAGCGCCACCCTGGGCTCAAGTACGTGGTGGCCGAGAACGGCGCATGGTGGGCGCCCGACATTCTCACGAAGATG
>DASXYV010000208.1:0-3958 GCA_036502305.1 Acidimicrobiales bacterium | reverse complement strand
GCCACCCGGGCTGGAACGTCGCCCGACCGACGCCACCACCTTCGAGATTGACCAGGTCCAACTTCCCGGAGCCCGCCTCGAACGGTCTGGTCTCTTCGGGTGAGTCCAGACTCATGCGAACCATTCGTGCCATGTCCTCGCCTCCCCACGATCAGACAGGTAACGAGTATGCCCGATCCGACGAAGACCCGCTCGGGAGCGGGCTCGACCGACGCGCCGTGACGCCGGGTCGATCGGGCTCAGGAAGCCTGTTGGTCGATCACCGAGAAGGAGACTGCGCCCTCGGGGTCGACCTCGGCGTCCAGAGTCTTGTCGTCCAGCGCCTGCGCCGCAGTCGGCTCCAGGAACACCTCGCCGTCTTCGATGGGCACGACCTGGTCGTCCTGCTCCGGTCCGGGGGCCACACTCAGAGCGAAGGCGCCTTCGGGCTCGTCGGTGGGGGCGATGCGAAGACCGGCGCCACCGGTCGCGTTGCTGCTGGCAACGAGCTCACGGATCACCAGCGATGCGGAGGATGTCACGTCAAGCACCGAAGCCGCCTCCTTCGATTAGTCGGATTCGTCGTTTCTTCCCCTCCCGAGCATCGGAAAAACACCGGTGCGGGAGCGGGTGCTCGGTAGCGGCTGCTCGGTAGCCGCCCCGCCGAGCACCGCGATCGTAGTGCCGGGCACCTGTCGACCCCTCTGACCAGGCACGGGGCGCCTTCGGCGCCGTCCCTCGGCCTGGGTGTGACGTGGGGACCCCTCGAGCGAGTGAGCAGGCTCACCGGTTGATTTCGGGCGTACCGGGTATGACAATGCGCTCATGCGCGAGCTGGGGTTGCGTTGGAACATGCCCACGCTGGGCCGGGCGGCCGAGGGGAGCGGGCAATCGCGGCGGACCGGGCAGCTCAGGCTGCGGCGGTTCCGGACGAGCCTCATCGGTGGCTGAGCAGGTGGCGCCGGTTGGCGGCGCCGCGGCCGATTACCTCGATCAGGTCGACATCGACGGTGACCGGGAGCTGGTCGACCGGTTCCAGCTGGGCGACGAGACGGCCTTCGCCGAGCTCTATAGCCGGCATTATCGGCGCCTGTTCCGGTCGTGTCTCCGGTGCCTCGGTGACCCGGCGACCGCCGAGGACGCCGCGCAAGAGGCGTTCGCCAAGGCCCTCCGGGCCCTTCCGACCCTAAACGGGGACCGGCGCTTCTATCCGTGGTTGAGCGTGATCGCCAAGCGGGTCTGCGTCGACATCCACCGCCACCGCGCCCGCAGCCAGCCAGCCGAGAGTATCGACCCCGGCGCGACGGCCGACGGCGAGCAGGTGCTCATGACGTCGATGGATGCGACTGCGGTCCAGGACGCGCTGGCCCGCCTGACGAGTCGCCACCGAGATGTGCTGCACCTCCGGGAGTACGAGGGGTGGTCCTACCGTCGCATCGCCACCCATTACGGCGTGCGAGTAGCCGCCGTGGAGACCCTGCTCTGGCGGGCCCGACGAGCGCTGCACCGAGAGCTCACCATGGCGGGATACGAGCGTCGGGCCCTCGTCAGCCTCCCTGTCGCCGGCTGGGCGTATCGCAGGCTGGGATCGATCCGGGCCCGGATCGAGGAGTGGGGTGGCCACCGCCTGGCTCCGGTGTTGGGTAGCGCCGCCTCCGTGGTCACGATCGGCGCGCTGGTCATCGGGACGACGGGATCCGGCGCGCATCCGTCTCGCCCCCAGCCCCTCATCGCGGCACGCGCCCCGTCGGGGGCCCCGTCGGCCCCGCCGCCTACCTCGCCTGCCCCTGCAGGTGTGCCCGTCCCGTTCGCCTCCTCGGTCTCGGCCGGTCTCCCGGCCGCGCCCGCCGTCCCTCCGACGGCCGGCCGGGTCGCTGCGGACGGCCGTGCAGCCGTCCTCGGGGCAACGTTCACCAACGCCAGCGCCGCGTCGCAGCAGGCTGGTCAGGCACCGGTGCACGCCAGCGTCGCCGGCGTCGCTGCGGGCCTCGATCCGAAAGCGACCGCGTCGGGCCTCGCCGGCACTGCCGCCGTCACCGCCGATCAAGTGCGAAGGAGCATCCCGTGATTCGTCGTAGTCTGCTTGTCGCGCCCATCGTCCTCATGGCCATGGGATTGGGGTCGGTCTCCATCGATCTCGCTGCCCCAGCCGGGGCCTCCACGCCGCCCCCGGTGCGGGTGGCCGCCAGCGGAAGCCCCTGGTTCTGTCTTGCCGTCACGGAGATCAACTTCGGCTACTGCCAGTACAACCCGTTGGGTTAGACGCGCCATCCGGGCGCGTGGCGGTGTCGGGACCGAGTCAGGCGCCCTGGTAGCGATGGGCGCCGAGGGAGCGCATCGTCTTGTCGAACGTCGACGCCTGCGCGCCCGTGAGCGCAACTCCGGCCACCGTCAGATTGCCGACCAGCCACACGTCGTCACCACTGGCGACACCGCCCCCGGCGACGGCAAAGGCGACGTTCGGATCGTCGAAGGCGTAGATCGAGATGGCCCTGGTGGTCCGTCGGCAGTCGAGCTGGAGACGGCTCGTGGCCTGGATGGTGATGCCGGGAGCAAGTCCGCCGTGGCTGGTCTGGCAGATGCCGAGGCGGCTGGACTGCAGGGCGCCGACGGTGCGTTCGGCACTGACTGGGACTGCTGTCGTGGACGGCGACGATGCCGAGCTGCCGCCGCCGCAGGCGGCCAGCACACCAGCCGCACCGAGGCAGGCAGCCGCCTTCACCGGTCGCATCGACGAGACCCGCTGGCCGAGACCCAAGGGCACGAACGTAGCCCCCCGGCGAGCCGGCCCCAAAGCCGCCACCTGTCCCGGGTATGCGACGATGCCGGGGTGCCCATTCGTCCCATCCGCATCTTCGGTGATCCCCTCCTTCGCAGCACCGCAATACCGGTCACGGACTTCGACGTGGAGCTCGGCCGCCTGGTGACCGACCTCACCGAGACACTCGATGACGCCGCTGGCGCGGGCCTGGCCGCTCCGCAGATCGGCGTCGGCCTCCGGGTCTTCGCCTACGTGGTGACCGACGAGTCGATGCCCGAGTACGGCAGCATGGGCCATATCGTGAACCCGGTGCTCGTCGACCAATCCCCCGAGTCCATCGAGGACATCGAGGGATGCCTGTCGCTGCCTGGTCTCGAGTACGAGCTGGCCAGACCGGGCCGCGTGGTCGCCGAGGGTCTCGATCAGCATGGTGAGCCCGTTCGCATCGAGGGAACCGAGCGCCTGGCGCGTTGTCTGGCCCACGAGACGGATCACCTGGACGGCGTCCTGTTCATCGATCGGCTCGATCCCATTACGCGACGGCGGGCGCTGCAGGAGATTCGTGAGCGGGTGCTGGCCGGCGAGGAGGTCCGGGTGAAGCGTTCACCCCACTCCGGCCTTCTGTGATCGCCGGCGGTCGGGAGTCGCCCCAGAAGAGCCGGGCCACTGCCACCGCGGCTGGGTAGCCTCATGGTTCGCAACCGACACGTCGTCAGGAGGCCCGTGATGTCGACAGCGAGGGACGCCATGGACAATCACCAGCTGAAGAGGCGGAGACGGTACTGTGGGTAGCTGACGACACCTATTGGCTCGTCATGGCCGAGGGGGGATCTCCGTGCCGGAGCGAAGATGGCCGATGGCTGCAGGGCGGTCGTCGGTCTCCCGCCGGGAGTTCATGATGGGCGCCGCTCTGGGGATGGCGACGGTCGTGCTGCCCGCTCCCGTGCGGGAGTATCTCGAGAAGCAGCACATGCCGTTGCCCACTGCCGGTGGAATGGCTCCGGACACCTACACCACCTTCGAGGGCAAGGTCGCGGGAGTAGTGCCCGGTCACGTCGACCTATCGGTCGCCGGCAGGGTCCATCGACTGACGGCCACCCGGTCCTCGACATTCTGGCGCGGCGGCGACGTGGCGATGGACGAGATCCGGGCGGGGGACGCGTTGCTCATCAGCCTGGCGCCTGACTGGACCATCGGGCGGGGGTGGGCCAACCTCAC
>DASXYV010000207.1:0-3582 GCA_036502305.1 Acidimicrobiales bacterium | reverse complement strand
AAGGGCAAGGGATTCGCCGGAGCGATGGCCCGGCACAACTTCAAGGGCCAGGGGGCGTCCCACGGCAACCACAAGAAGCACCGGTCGCCGGGAGCGATCGGCGCCTGCGCCACGCCGGCCCGAGTGTTCAAAGGGACCAAGATGGCCGGCCAGCTCGGCGCCGAGCGGGTCACGACCCTCAACCTCGAGGTCGTCCAAGCCGATGCCGAGCGGGAGCTGGTGATGGTCCGGGGAGCAGTGCCTGGCCCCCGCGGCGGTGTGGTGCTGATCCGCCAGGCCGTGAAGGCCGGCCCGGGAGGCCGGGCCACCGGAGAGGGCGGTCGGGCGACAGAGCAGGCGGGTCAGGCGTCATGAGCGTGGTCGGGAGCCTCACCGTCACCCGCCGCACCGCAGAGGGCGAGGACGCGGGCGCCGTCACGCTCGATCCCGTCGTGTTCGGCGTCGAGCCCAACGTGGCGGTGATGCACCAGGTGGTCACTGCGCAGCTGGCGAAGGCCCGGGCGGGCACCCACAGCACGCTGACCAGGGCCGAGGCCCGTGGAGGCGGCGCCAAGCCCTACCGCCAGAAGGGGACGGGGCGGGCCCGCACCGGCTCCACCCGTTCCCCCCACTGGGTCGGTGGGGGCAAGGCCCTGGGGCCCAAGCCCCGTGACTACAGCCAGCGCACGCCCAAGAAGATGGTGCAGCTGGCCCTGCGCTCGGCCCTGTCGGACCGTGCCGCCCTGGGCCGGGTGGCGGTGGTGCCCGAGTGGCCCTTCGCCACCCCCCGCACCAAGGACGCCGTGAGCGCCCTTGGTGCCCTCGGTCTGGAGGGCAAGGTGCTCGTGGTGCTCAGCCCCGATGACGAGGCGGCGGTGCGCAGCTTCGCCAACCTGCCCCAGGTCCAGCAGGTCCTGTCCTCGGAGCTCAACACCTACGACGTGCTCCGCAACGACTGGGTGGTGTTCACCGACGCCACGCTCCCCGGCGAATCCGCCGACCGCGCCGCGGAGGCCGGTGAGGAAGCAGCACCCGCCGCCGACCGCCCTTCTGACGAAAGGGCGGCCACCGCCGGTGCCGCTCCCTCTGGGCCCACGGGCAAGACGGCGCCCGAAGCCGGGGATGCCGGCGACGGGGGTGGAGAGGAATGAAAGACGTCCGGGACGTGATCCTCAAGCCCGTCGTGTCGGAGAAGTCGTACGCGCTGCTCGACTCGAACGTCTACACGTTCGTGGTCCATCCCACCGCCACCAAGGTGGAGATCCGCAAGGCCGTGGAGTCCGTCTTCGGCGTGCGGGTCAACAAGGTGAACACCCTCAACCGCAAGGGCAAGCGCAAGCGCAACCGGCGCACCGGCGCCTACGGGCAGCGCGTCGACACCAAGCGGGCGCTCGTGACGCTGGCCGCCGGCGACAAGATCGACCTGTTCGAGAGCTAGGGACCGACGATGCCTCTCCGCAAGCGCAAGCCCACCAGCCCCGGTCGGCGGTTCCAGACCGTCTCGGACTTCTCCGAGATCACCCGGGACCGCCCCGAGCGGTCGTTGGTCGGGCCCAAGCCGGGCACGGGCGGCCGCAACGCGTACGGCCGCAAGACGGCGCGCCACCGAGGCGGTGGCCACAAGCAGCGGTACCGGGTCATCGACTTCAAGCGGGACAAGGACCGGGTGCCCGCCAAGGTGGCGGCGATCGAGTACGACCCCAACCGCAACGCCCGCATCGCCCTCCTCCACTACCTCGACGGCGAGAAGCGCTACATCCTGGCGCCCGCCAGGGTGGCGGTCGGCGACCTCCTCCAGAGCGGCCAGGGCGCCGAGATCCGCCCGGGCAACGCGCTGCCGCTCCGCTACATACCGGTGGGCTCGGTCGTGCACAACGTCGAGCTGCGGCCGGGGGCGGGCGGCAAGCTCGCCCGCGGCGCCGGGATGAGCGTCCAGCTGGTCGCCAAGGAAGGCTCCTTCGCCACCCTCAGGCTCCCTTCGACCGAGATGCGGCGGGTGCCGATCGACTGTCGCGGGACGCTCGGCCAGGTCGGCAACGTGGAGGCCGAGCTCGTGTCGGTCGGCAAGGCGGGCCGCAACCGGTGGAAGGGCGTTCGGCCCCAGACCCGCGGCGTGGCCATGAACCCCGTCGACCACCCCCTCGGCGGCGGCGAAGGGAAGGCCTCGGGTGGGCGGCACCCCGTGTCGCCGTGGGGCAAGAAGGAGGGCCGCACCCGGGCCCGCCACAAGGAATCCGACAAGCTGATCGTCCGCCGGCGCCGCAAGCGCGGCGCTCGGCGCTGAGGCAGGAGGGCTCGACGTGCCCCGCAGCCTAAAGAAGGGTCCGTTCGTGGACGACCACCTGCTCCGCAAGGTCGACGAGCTCAACGGCCGGAGCGAGAAGCGGGTAATCAAGACCTGGTCGCGCCGCTCGACGATCATCCCCGACATGGTCGGCCACACCATCGCCGTTCACGACGGACGCAAGCACGTTCCGGTGTACATCACCGAGTCGATGGTGGGTCACAAGCTCGGGGAGTTCGCGCCCACGCGAACGTTCCGGTACCACGCCGGGCAGGAACGGGCGGGGAGGCGCTAGCGATGGCCGCCACGCTGATCGAGGAGCAGCTCGGGACCCGAGCCGTCCTCCGGTATTGCCGCATGTCGGCGTTCAAGGTCCGACCGGTGCTCGACCTCATCCGGGGTCGCGACCTCGACCAGGCCCAGGACATCCTGCGCTTCTCCGAGCGCGACGCGGCCAGGGTCGTGGCCAAGCTGCTGGCCTCCGCGGTGGCCAACGCCGAGAACAACGACCTCCAGTCGGCCGACGAGCTGTACGTGTCGGCCTGTTATGCCGACGAGGCCACTACGATGAAGCGGTGGCGGCCCCGGGCGCGGGGCCGGGCAACCCGCATCCGCAAGCGCACCTGTCACATCACTGTCGTGGTGACCCGGCTGCCCGAAGATCGGCTCGCCCGCCGCCAGGCCAGGGACACCGGTGACGCCGCAGGCCGGCGTGCGCGCCGGGTCGCCGGGGCTCGGAAGCGGGCCGTGGCTCAGGCTCCGGCGCCGGAGGGCGGTGAGGAAGCGGCCCCCGTCGCTGAGGCGCCGGAGGAAGCGACTCCCGAAGCGGAGGCGCCCCAGGAAGAGGCGGTCGAGCCTGCTGTCGAGGCTGAGGCGGCCCAGGACGAGGCCCCCGAGCCGGAGGGCGACGAGGTCGCAGACGACGCAGACGACGGCGGCCAAGAGAACGACGAGAAAGAGAAGAGGAAGTAGATGGGTCAGAAGGTCAACCCGTACGGGTTTCGACTGGGGGTCACCACCGACTGGAAGTCGCGGTGGTTCGACGATCGGCACTACCAGGACTCCGTGGTGGAGGACTGGAAGATCCGCAACTATCTGATGACCCAGCTGGAATCGGCGGCGGTGAGCCGCATCGAGGTCGAGCGGACGCGCGACCGGCTGCGGATCGACCTGCACACGGCGCGGCCCGGCATCGTCATCGGCCGCCGCGGGGCGGAGGCGGACCGCCTGCGCACCGACCTGGCCAAGATCACCCACAACCCGAAGGTCCAGCTCAACATCCAGGAGATCAAGCAGCCGGAGCTCGACGCGGCGCTGAT
>DASXYV010000206.1:0-2619 GCA_036502305.1 Acidimicrobiales bacterium | reverse complement strand
TAGGCGACGTTCTTGCGCTCGCGGCGGCGGGGCCGCCGTCCTCCTGGCTTGGGCTTGGGCATCAGTGCTTGCGAACCTTCTTCTTGCCGGCGACGGTCTTCTTGGGCCCCTTGCGGGTGCGGGCGTTGGTGTGGGTGCGCTGGCCGTTGACCGGAAGGCCCCGTCGGTGACGGACCCCCTGGTACGAGCCGATCTCCATCTTGCGCTTGATGTCCTGGGCGACGTCTCGACGCAGGTCGCCCTCGACCTTCAGGTTGGCGTCCACCCAGGACCGCAGGCGACCCACCTCTTCGTCGGTGAGGTCCCGAACCCGGGTGCCGCTGTCGATCCCGGTGGCTTCACAGACCTGGTGGGCGGCGGTCCGCCCCATGCCGTAGATGTAGGTGAGGGAGACCTCGAGCCGCTTCTCCCTGGGGATGTCAACTCCCGCGATGCGCGCCATCGCTAGCCCTGCCTCTGCTTGTGTCGGGGATTGGTGCAGATGACCATCACCCGCCGGTGGCGGCGGATCACCTTGCACTTCTCACAGATTGGCTTGACGCTGGGTCGTACCTTCATGTCCTGCTCACTTGTAGCGATACGTGATCCTGCCCCTCGACAGATCGTAGGGCGTGATCTCCACCTGGACACGGTCTCCGGGCAGGATGCGGATGCGATGCATCCGCATCTTTCCCGAGCTGTGGGCGAGCACCTTGTGCCCGTTCTCCAACTCGACTCGGAACATGGCGTTTGGGAGCGGCTCGACAACCGTCCCTTCGAGCACGATCGCGTCCTCTTTGGGCTTGGGCAGATGATCCTCCTACAGATGCGGCAATGGTCAGGTGCTGCTCGGGAAGGGCCCGGCCGACGAGCGGCCGAACGTTGGACGAGGGCTGATCGGACGAGGGAGCACGGGCCCCGGAGACCGGTTGCCCGCCCCGAAGCCTCGGACCCGGAATTCCGCGAGGCCCCGGCCAATCTGACATCTTAGCATGTCAGGGTACCGTCAGCACCTCCGGACCGTCGTCGGTGATGGCGATGGTGTGCTCGAAATGGGCCGAGCGCCGGCCGTCGGCGGTCACGACACTCCAGCCGTCGCCCAGCAGACGGGTGCCGGCGGCGCCGGCATTGACCATGGGCTCGACGGCGAAGACGTTGCCCACCTTGAGCTTGGGCCCCGGACTGCCGGGCCAGTAGTTGGGGACCTGGGGCTCCTCGTGCATGGCCGTGCCGATGGCGTGGCCGACGTACTCCCGCACGACCGAGAACCCCGCCTTCTCCACCACCGCCTGCACGGCCCGGCCGATGTCGTTGAGGCGGTTGCCATCCCTCATCTGGTCGATCCCGGCCCACAGGCTCTGCTCGGTCACCTGCATGAGGGCCTCGTCCGCCGGCGTCACCGTCCCGATGGCCATGGTGAAGGCGGCGTCGGCGTGGTAGCCCTCCACGATCGCCCCGCAGTCGATGGACAGGATGTCGCCCTCGGCCAGCCGGTAGTCGCCGGGGATCCCGTGGACGATCATGTCGTTCGGCGAGGTGCAGATGACCGCCGGGAAGCCGTGGTAGTTGAGGAAGTTCGAGCGGGCCCCTCGACGCTCCAGGACGTCGACGGCCACCGCGTCCAGGTCGGCCGTGGTCGCTCCCGGCTTGGCGGCAGCCCGCGTCCGGTCGTGCATCTCGGCCACGATGCGGCCCGCCTGGCGCATCTTGGCGATCTCCTCCTCGCTGCGTCTCATGTCCAACGCTCCCGCGGCCTCATCTCGACCGCTCCCGCGGCCTCACGGTCGGCGCCCCAGGCTGTACTCGCGGCGCTGGTCGACGACCCGCACCATGCCGGCGGTGATCACGTCGGGATCGCCCACCCCCTCCACCACGGAGAGGAGGTCCCGCTCGGCGTACCAGTCGACGAGCGGCCGCGTCTCGCGCTCGTAGAGGTCGAGGCGGCGGCGGATGGCCGCCTCGGTGTCGTCCTCGCGCTGGACGACCTCGCCTCCGCAGATGTCACAGGTCCAGTTCAGCCTGGGCGGGCTGTCGACGCTGTAGTTCGCCCCGCAGTCGATGCACACCCGCCGGCCCGCCAGGCGGCGGAGCACCACCTCGGTCGGGACCTCGAGGTTGACCACCAGGTCGATCTCGTCCGGCGCCAGCAGCTCGGCCAGACCCTTGGCCTGGTGCACCGTCCGCGGGAAGCCGTCGAGCACGAAGCCCCGGGCCTTGGTGTCGTCGAGGCTGAGGCGCTCGGCCACCAGCCCCATCACGACCTCGTCGGGAACCAGCTCGCCTGCATCCATGAACTCCTTCGCCTTCTCGCCCAGCTCGGAGCGCGCCTTCACCGCCGCCCGGAACATGTCACCGGTGGAGATGTGGGGCACGACGTAGTGGCGGGACAGCCGCACGCACTGTGTCCCCTTCCCTGCGCCCTGCTTGCCGAGGATGATCAGCCGGGCGCCCGGTACCACCTGCGCTCCCGGACAAGGAGGCTCGCCACTATTTCAGGAACCCCTCGTAGTTGCGCATCATGAGCTGGCTGTCGATCTGTTTCATCGTCTCCAGGGCCACGCCGACGGCGATGAGCAGGGTCGTCCCGGCAAAGGGAAACTTGGTGATACCCCAGACGGCCAGGGCGATCGACGGAAGCAG
>DASXYV010000205.1:0-2669 GCA_036502305.1 Acidimicrobiales bacterium | reverse complement strand
CGAAGATGTCCTCGTGCTCCAGCAGGGCGGTCTCGTAGGCCAGCACCTGCTGGATCCTGAGCGACCACTGCTGGTCCCACGGACGGGGCAGCCCGAGCGCCTCGTTCCAGGCCGGGAGCTGGACGGCGCGGGCGCGTGCGTTCTTGCTCAGCGTCACACCAAGGGTCTCGAGGACGATGCGTTGCACGTTGTTCTCGGGCTGGCTCTCCGTCAACCCAAGGCTGTTCACCTGCACGCCGTAGCGCAGGCGCCGCAGCTTGGCGTCCTCGACGCCGTAGCGGCGCAGGCAGATGTCGTCCCATAGCCGGGCGAAGGCCCGCATCTTGCAGGTCTCCTCGACGAAACGGATACCCGAGTTCACGAAGAACGAGATCCGACCCACCACGGTCGGGAACTCCTCGGCAGGCACCTGGCCCGAGTCCCGCACGGCGTCGAGGACACCGACGGCGGTGGCCAGGGCGTAGGCGAGCTCCTGTACCGGTGTGGCGCCGGCCTCCTGGAGGTGGTAGCTGCAGACGTTGATGGGGTTCCACTTGGGCACGCGACGCACGGTGTAGGCGATGGTGTCGACGGTGAGCCGGCGGCTCGCCTCGGGCGGGAAGATGAAGGTGCCCCGGGACAGGTACTCCTTGATGATGTCGTTCTGCGTGGTGCCGGCCAGCGTCCTCACGTCCACACCGGTGCGCTCGGCGTTGGCGATGTAGAGGCCGAGCAGCCAGGCCGCGGTGGCGTTGATCGTCATCGAGGTGTTCATCTCGCCCATGGGGATCCCGTCCATGAGCTGGGCCATGTGCCCGAGGTGGGCGACGGGGACCCCGACCTTGCCCACCTCGCCGGCCGCTTCGGGAGAGTCGGGGTCGTAGCCGATCTGGGTCGGCAGGTCGAAGGCGATCGACAGACCCGTCTGGCCCCTGGCCAGGTTGGTCCGGTAGAGCTCGTTGGACGCCTCGGCGCTGGAATGGCCCGAGTAGGTCCGCATCACCCACGGCTTGTCGGCCATAGACCCCATTGTCACGCGCTGCTAGGAGCGGTGGTAGTCGTAGAAGCCCCGGCCCGACTTTCGTCCCAGCTGCTCGGCGGTGACCATGCGCCGGAGCAGGGGTGCGGCGGCCTGGCTCGGCTCCCGATGCTCGGCATAGAGGGCGTCGAGGATGGACAGGCTCGTGTCCAGCCCGACCAGGTCCAGCAGCGCGAACGGCCCCATCGGGAAGCCGCAGCCTCCCTTCATGGCCGCGTCGATGTCCTCCTTGGTGGCCACTCCCCGCTCGAACAGATTCACGGCGCTGTTGAGGTAGGGGAACAGGAGGGCGTTCACCACGAACCCGGCCTCGTCCTTGACCTCGACCGGCGTCTTGCCGCACTCCTCGGCGAAGGCGCGGGCAGTCGCCATGGTCGTGTCGCTGGAGGTGAGCGGGCGGACCAGCTCCACCAGCGCCATCGACGGAGCGGGGTTGAAGAAGTGGATCCCGCACACGCGATCCGGCCGGCCCGTCTCCATGGCCAGGTCGATGACGGACAGGGTGGACGTGTTGGTAGCCAGCACGGTCGAGTCGCCACAGACACGGTCGAGCTCGCTGAAGAGGTGCTTCTTGGTCGCCAGGTCCTCCACGACCGACTCGACCACCAGGTCGCAGTCCGCCAGACGATCCAGCTCGGAGGTGGCGGTGACGAGGGCGAGCGCCGCGCCGCGGTCGGCCTCGCTCATCCGATCCTTCGACACCGCCTTGGACAGCGACTTGTCCAGGCTGGCCACCGCCTTGTCCGCCGTCGCCTGCTGGCGCGACCGCAGCACCACCTCGTGACCCGACACGGCCGCGCACTCGGCGATGCCAGAGCCCATGATCCCCGATCCGACGATTCCAATCCGCTTGGTCGACATAGGGGGCATGCTACCGGCGGGTAACCTCCGGCCTCCATTGGGCAGGGTAGCGTTCGCCCCTGTGGCGGGCACGATCGCCCTCGTGGGTGGCGCCGAATGGCAGGAGGGCTGCGACTTCGACGCCGAGCTGCTGGCCCAGGCCGGCGGCGAGGTGCTCGTCCTGCCGACCGCCGCCGCCTACGAGCACCCCGACCGGGCCGTGGCCACCGCCCAGCGCTGGTTCTCCTCCCTCGGCGGTCGGGCCCAGGGCCTGATGGTGCTCGCCCGACACGACGCCGAGCAGGAAGCCAACGCCGCCGTCCTCCGGTCCAGCCCGTTCGTGTACCTGGGCGGGGGGTCGCCGCTCCACCTGCGGTCGGTGCTGAAGGACTCCCTCGTCTGGGACGCGCTGCTCGACGCCTGGCACGGGGGAGCGACCATCGCCGGCTCGTCGGCCGGGGCCATGGTGCTGACCGATCCGATGGTGGACCCGAGGGGCGGGGCCTTCACCCTCGGGCTCGGCCTGGTGGAGCAGCTGGCGGTGATCCCCCACGCCGCCAGCGGGTCACACGAGATGGTGGACCGGACCCTCGCCCTCGCGCCCCCCGGCGTCGCGGTGGCCCGGATCGAGGAGCGCACGGCCTTGCTCAGGGACCCCGACGGCCATTGGCGGGTCGCCGGCGCCGGCTCCGTCACCGTCTTCGCCGACCACACCGAGCGCGGTCTGGACGCTTTACCGGGCTGAGCTGGCGCACCCGAAGGGCGGTGAGGAAGCGGCACGAAGAACGGGACGATGCGCTGGAGCCGGATC
>DASXYV010000204.1:0-4456 GCA_036502305.1 Acidimicrobiales bacterium | reverse complement strand
CCGCCGTGGATCGCGGTTACGAGGGAGCACGAGACGGGCCAGGTAGCCTGAGGTCGCCATGGGGACGCGTGGCCACACCGGCGACGGGCACCCCCACCACGGCCACGGCTGGCGGGGATGGATCGGACGCCTGGGCGAGCGGGCGGCGCACCACGCGCACCACTCGCACGGGCAGCTCGGGGAGGTCGACCAGGTCCTTCAGGGGAGCCGCGAGGGAATGCGGGCGGTGCGGCTCTCGCTGCTCGGCCTGGCGCTGACGGCGGCGGCCCAACTCGCCGTCTTCCTCGTGAGCGGCTCGGTGGCCCTCCTCGGAGACGCCCTGCACAACCTGGCCGATTCTCTGACGGCGGTCCCCCTCGGGCTGGCGTTCCTGGTGGGCCGCCGACCGCCGAGCCGCCGCTACGTCTACGGCTACGGGCGGGCCGAGGACCTCGCCGGGCTCGCCGTGGTGGCGACGATCGCCGCATCCTCGATCGCCGCCGGCTACGAGTCGGTGAACAGGCTGTTGCATCCCCAGCACGTGCAGCTGCTCGGCGCCGTGGCTGCCGCCGCGGTGCTGGGATTCCTGGGAAACGAATGGGTGGCGCGCTTCCGCATCACGGTCGGGCGTCGCATCGGCTCGGCCTCGCTGGTCGCGGACGGGGTCCACGCCCGCACGGACGGTCTCACGTCACTGGCCGTGCTCGTGGGCGCGGCAGGCGTCGCCGCCGGCTTCCGCCTGGCCGATCCGATCGCCGGGCTGGCGATCACCGTCGCCATCGTCCTGGTGGGGCGGGAGGCGGCGCGGGATGTCTTCCGTCGGCTCATGGACGCGGTGGAGCCGGAGCTCGTCGACCGCTGCGCGTCCGTCCTCGCCGCCGTGCCCGGTGTTCGAGGCGTCGGCGACCTGCGCCTGCGCTGGATCGGCCATGCCCTGTGGGCCGAGGCGGAGGTGGTGGTGAGCGGCGAGCTCACCGTGAGCCAGGGCCACGACATCGCCGAGCAGGCCCGGCACGCGCTGCTGCACGACGTCCCCCGGCTGACGTCGGCGCTGGTGCACGTCGATCCCGCGGACGGCCACGGGGTGGACCACCATGCCGAGGTCGCGCACCACTGGGTGCCCTGGAAGCGGCCGGCTCCCTGAGGAGCGGCCGCGCCTGACGGCCCGCTCGTTACGGGGTCGGGTCGGGCTCTTCCTGTGGGGTCTCGTCCTCGTCGAGCTCGGGGGCCCGATCTCGCGCCCGTGTCGACTCCAGGAGTGCGGAGGACACCTTCGGGAGCGTGTCGGTCACCGGCATCATCTTGTCGAGCCCGGTGATCTCGACGGACCGCCGCACGGCAGGGGTCGGTCCGGCCAGGACGAGGCCGCCGCCGGCCTGCTGGAGCCGCTTGTGGGCCACCGCCAGCACAGCCAGCCCGGTCGAGTCCATGAAGTAGACGCCGCTGAGGTCGACCACGAGGTTCAGCCGGCCCTGCTCGGTCATGTCGGCCAGCGTCGCCGCCAGCCGCGGCGCCGTGGCACAGTCGACCTCTCCCCACACGAAGACGATCGCCTTCGACTCTTCCACCCAGGTGCCCACCTGAAAGCGGGGCAGGACTCGCGCCGTCGGCGCCGTGACCTCGTGATGTTGCACGGTCCGCTGGGACCTCCCAGGCGAGGACAGAACGCCACACGATAGGCCCTGCACGGAAGGGTGGAAAGGGTATGCGAGGTGGGGATCGGGCGTCCCTCCCGGGCGGTACCGGCCCGAATAGTCCACGGGCGCGGCGATCGCCTGTGGATTTCTCGCCCGTCGCTGTGCATATCGACGGTTTCGGGCCTACCCTGGGTGGGGGCGGGAGGAGGAGCACGTGGGGCTGGCGTCTAAGGTTGGCGCAGCGGGGGGCAGGGCGGCTCGCCATCGAGCTCATCAGCGGGATTCGGCTGGAGATGGCGGCGGTGACAGCGGCGGCGAGGTGGCCCGGGCGAGGCGACGGAACCAGCGCCGACGAGGCCTGGTCCCATTTCGGACACGCACGACAGCCGGAGGAGAGCTGATGGCGGAACAACAGCAGGCAGTGAAGGTCCTGGGCGAACGGCCGACGCCGGCTCCGCCCGAGCCGGCCCCCACGGGGGACAACCACGACGTACGGGTCCTGAGCGGGCCCAGTGCCGTCGTTCCCAAGCCCCCCACCGTGACGCTCATGGTGCAGGCCGAGGTGGAGGTCGAGACGGACCGGCTCGCCGGGAACGCCCTGACCAGGGAGGAAGCCTCGGCGTACGTCGATCGGGCGCACCCGGCGGTGCAGAAGCTGGCTGCCCAGCTGGTCCACGACGACCCGTCGGCCCGGGTCCGGGTGACGATGGGGCCGTACGTGGTGAACAAGCGGGGCAGCTGGTCCTCCTGACCGGCGCCCCGGCGCGACCGGCGGTGGGCGCGCTGAGGTCGGGCGGAACGGGTAGGTCACCAGGCATGACGATCACTGCCCGGGAACGACGGGTGATCGACGAGGCCGTGGTCCCCCGCCTCCACATCGGGGGTGAGTGGCGGGACGCGTCAGGTGGGGCGTCGTTCCCCGTTGAGGACCCCGCCACCGGTGAGGTCATCTGTCAGGTGTCCGACGCCACCGAGGGTGACGCCGTCGCCGCGCTCGACGCCGCCGCCGAGGCTCAGGCGGCCTGGGCGGAGCACCCGCCCCGGGAGCGGGGCGAGATCCTGCGGCGGGCCTGGCAGGTGCTGATGGACCGGCGGGAAGAGCTGGCCCTGCTCATGACCCTCGAGATGGGCAAGCCCCTGGCCGAGTCCCGGACCGAGATCAGCTACGGGGCCGAGTTCCTCCGCTGGTTCTCGGAGGAAGCCGTGCGCATCGACGGTCGATGGTCGCGCGACCCGAGCGGATCGGGACGCCTGCTGACGATGAAGCAACCGGTCGGCCCGTGCCTGCTCATCACGCCGTGGAACTTCCCGCTGGCCATGGGGACCAGGAAGATCGGTCCCGCCATCGCCGCGGGCTGCACGATGGTCCTCAAGCCGGCCAGGCTCACGCCCTTGTCGATGCTCGCCCTCACCCGGATTCTCGACGAGGTCGGGCTGCCCTCCGGCGTTCTCAACGTGCTACCGAGCACGTCGGCGAGCCGCACGGCGGGCGCGGTGATGGCCGATCCCCGGCTCCGGAAGGTCTCGTTCACGGGGTCCACCCCCGTGGGGCGCACGCTGATGGAGCAGGCCGCCCAGAACCTGCTGCGGATGTCGATGGAGCTGGGCGGGAACGCCCCCTTCGTCGTGTTCGAGGACGCCGATCTCGACCGGGCCCTGGAAGGGGCGGTGATCGCCAAGATGCGCAACATTGGCGAGTCCTGCGTGGCCGCCAACCGGTTCCACGTGGCCGAGGCGATCGCCGACGAGTTCGCCGCCGGGCTGGCGGCGCGGATGGGATCGCTGCGCATGGGCCGGGGGACCGATGAGGGCGTCGACGTCGGACCCCTCATCGACGAGGACCAGCGCTCGAAGGTGACCGAGCTGGTCGACGACGCCGTCGGCCGCGGCGCGAAGGTGCTGGTCGGTGGCGGGCGAGGTGATGGAGCCGGGTACTTCTTCGAGCCCACGGTGCTCGGCGCCGTGCCCGACGAGGCGAGGATCCTCTCCGAGGAGGTGTTCGGGCCCGTCGCCCCGGTGACCGCGTTCCGCACCGAGGACGAAGCGCTGGCCCGGGCCAACAGCAGTGAGTACGGGCTCGTCGCCTACGTCTTCACCCGGGATCTGGAGCGCGCCCTTCGGGTCGTCGAAGGGCTCGACGTGGGAATGGTGGGGCTCAACCGGGGCATGGTGTCGAACCCCGCTGCGCCCTTCGGCGGCGTGAAGCACTCCGGCTTCGGACGCGAGGGTGGCCGGGAGGGGATCGAGGAGTACCTGTCGACCAAGTACGTCGCTGTCGACGTGCCGAAATGAGGTTGCCCCGCGGTCGCGTCCCTCCCTACCGTTCCGCCCAGCTCTGCCGCTTGGGTGAGCGCTGGGATAGGTTGCGGGATGCGAGCGCTGGTGCAGCGGGTCCTCCGGGCCCGGGTGGTGGTGGGCACCGAGGTGACCGGGGAGATCGGTCCGGGACTGTGCGTGCTGGTGGGTGTGACCCACACCGACGACGAAGGCACCGCCCGCCGGCTGGCCGAGAAGGTCTGGTATCTGCGTATCCTCGGAAGTGGCGGCCAGATGGACCGGTCGCTGGCCGATATCGGCGGCTCGGTGCTCGTGGTCAGCCAGTTCACGCTGTACGCCGACGTGTCCCGAGGACGAAGACCGTCCTGGGCAGCTGCCGCACCCGCAGACCGGGCCGAGCCGCTGGTCATCGCCTTCGGTGATGCGCTCGGAGGTCTGGGGGCATCGGTGGAGACGGGCACGTTCGGGGCCATGATGGATGTCGAGCTCGTCAACCACGGTCCGGTGACGATCTTGCTCGAAGTGGAGGGTTGCGGATGACGTTCGACCTGCGGGCCACGGTG
>DASXYV010000203.1:0-8503 GCA_036502305.1 Acidimicrobiales bacterium | reverse complement strand
CGAGCGTCGCCGAGAGCACCGACAGCACGAGCGATTCGGTGCTGTCGCACAGACGCAAGTTCGTCTCCACCGTGTACCAGACCGAGCATCCGGCGGTGCGGGTCCATCCCGAGACCGGCGAGCGCTCCCTGGTCCTGGGTGGTTTCGCGCAGACCGTGGTCGGCCTCAGCCCCCAGGCATCGCGCGATCTCATCCGCCTACTCCAGGACTACGTGGTCCGGCCCGAGAACACGGTCCGGTGGAACTGGCGGGTCGGCGACCTCGCCATCTGGGACAACCGGGCCACCCAGCACTACGCCATCCATGACTACGGGACCGCCCACCGCCGGGGCGAGCGGGTCACGGTCGCCGGCCCCGTGCCGGTCGGCGTTGACGGTCGACTCAGCATCGGCCTTCGGGGCGATGCCAGCGCCTACTACGCCGGGCAGCAGGCGTAGGCGCCGAACTACACCACTCCAACCCGAACGCGATACGTCCACCACCATGGACAGGCGTCCGACCCCAGTACCGACCTCGCAACGCGCCGGAGGTCCTCGAGGCCGATGTCCTCGTCGGCCACGCCAACCTGGCGAAGCGCGACGACACCTCCCTGTGTCTCCGCGAGCGCGACGAGGCGGTCGGCTCCCCCCGACTCGACGTGGCTGAGGGCTAGCTCGATCGACCATCGGAACGCCCCCGAGCCTCGCATCCGGCCGAGGTGGCCCGACTTCTCCCATCGCCGCGGAACCATGCCGCGCTCAGCCTCGAGCGACCGGGTTGCCTGGTCCATGCGTTCGTATGCGGCGTCGACTTCCAGGTCGATCGCGGGCGGCCAGTCGCAATCTATGGCCGCGAAGATTCCGCCCGGGCGAAGTACCCGCGCCACCTCCGGAAACGTGGTCTCCGGATCGAGCCAGTGGAGCGACTGGGAGCACGTCACCACGTCGGCACATGCGTCCGGGAGACCTGTGTCGGCCGCTCGCGCGTCACGCAACTCGAACTCCGTTCCCCGCTCTGATCTGAGCCGTGCCGTGGCCACGGCCCGCATGTCTCCGTTGGGCTCGACGGCGACGACCCGATCGGCGCGCCCCGTCCAGATGAGCGCGGAGACACCCGTGCCGGTGCCCACATCGACCACCACGGTGGGGCGAGCGATCCGGGCCAGCTGGCTCAGCAGCTGGGTGAACGACACAGGAGGCACCGGGCGGACCTCGTCGTACAGGGCGGCAAAGCCGGAGAAGCGGTCGACGCTATCGGTCATCGGTCGGTCCGCCACCCCCCTGCTCTTCGAGCAGCCGATCGAGCGCCCCGCGGCGGGCCAGGACCGTCGAGCGGGGGACGGCACGAGCGCAGCCGGCCCGCCGGGCCGCCTCCAGCAGCTCTCGATCCACATGACTGGCGAAGCCGACCACGGGCGTCGGAGCCAGCGTGGGGACCACCTCGAGCGCGCCCGGCCGGGAGAGGTCGAGCAGGACGAGCTGCGCCCCGACCGCCACATCCGGCAGGTCCTGCAGGCGATCGACCAACTCGAGGTCAGGAGTCCCGCTCAGGCGGGAGCGATCCATGAGGTCAGGAACGAAGGCGACGATGCGCGTCACGACCGCCCGCGCCGCTGGACCCTCGCCAGGTCGTGCGGTCCCGACTGCGGATAGCCTCCAGCGGCGCGGATCGCCGCGCCCCACGACCCGAGCACGTCGAGCAGTTTGTCGAGGTCGGGCCCGAGCCGCTCGACGATGGCACGGCATTGAGCGTCGGTCGCCCGCTCGATCTCCTCGCGTGCCGCCCGTCCCTCATCGGTCATTCGCCCGTCGGCGACCATCCCGCGCTCGACGAGCCGAGCCTCTGCGGCGTCCAGATCGGCGTCGCTCCACGCCCTGGTACGTACGTAGGAGCGCATCGGCAGGCCCCAGTACAGCTCGGTCAGCAGGCCGATCTCCGTCGCGTCGAAGCCCGCCGTCGTCCACGCCGCGGTGTGCGAGTCGCCCCGGTACTCGCGAAGGCGGTCGGCGAGGGACCATACGCCACCGACCGGATCATCTGGTAGGCCCTGGGACACCAGCCCGGCGTAGAGGGGATGGCCCTCGACACGCAGGCCCTCACCGGCGCGGGCGAGCAGGGTCGTGGCCAACTCCAGACCCTCGGGCCTCGAGCCGAGAATGCGCACAATCTGGGCGATGGCGCCGCTCGTACGTGCCCCGCAGATCGTCGCCGCGTCGGTCAGGGTCCACCCGTGCTTCACCCCCGCTGTCACGGCCACCGGGTTGAACACCGCGAACGCTGACGCCACCACCTCCCCGGGTAACTGCCCCATGACCGAGCCCCGGCTGCAGAAGTACGCAGGTCCGTCGGGCAGCGCCACCACGCCGGCCGCGCCGGGGCTCGGGTTGAATCCCAGCTCCGCATAGGCCCGGTGGCACTCTGGTGAGAAATACACCTGCCCGGCGACGGGCTCCAGCGCACCAGCGAGGAGCCGGGCCCGCTCGCTGAGCACATCGTCGCTGCGCAACTCGCCACCGATCGCCATCGGGCGCCTCCCAGTCACGGTCTCCGCTCACGGACCATAGGGCGGCACCGTGAATGGCGTCGAACGCGCTCCCCGGCGGTGCCGGCAGGGCGCTGGCCCGGCCCGGGGGCATATCCTTGCGGCCAGGAGGGGAAAGGATGGGCGCACGAGAGCTGGACTTGTCCTCGAGACAGGAGGCCGCGGCAGCGGCACGGCAAGAGGTCGCCGCTTCGTTGTCCGGGACCGAATTGGCCCATCTGACCAACGATGCCCAGCTCGTGGTCAGCGAACTGGTCAGCAACGCGCTCCTCCACGGCGCCCCGCCAATCCGGCTCGGCATCGACGTCGGCAGCGATCGGGTGCGGCTCGCCGTCTTCGACGCATCCGCGACGCCGCCGGGGCGCAACCACACCGGCGAGACGGCAATGACCGGTCGGGGGTTGATGGTGGTCGAGGCCCTGACCGTCCGTCGAGGCGTCGAGCGTCAGGGTCCCGGCAAGCAGGTGTGGGCGGAGCTGTCCGGGGCCGCCTCCGCGAACGCGGACGATCTGTTGGGCGCCTTCCTGGCGCCCGACGAGCTGATGGATGCGTGGGGCGACGCCGACGAGCCCGAGGACGTGCTGGAGGTCGACCTGGGCGACGTCCCGACCAAGCTGCTGCTAGGCGCCAAGGTCCACACCGAGAACCTCGTGCGCGAGTTCACGCTCACCGTGGTCGGGACCGATGCGGGTACCAGGTCGAGAGTGCCGGACGAGCTGGCCCGGCTGATCGCCACGGTCACCAAGGAGTTCAGCGAGCTCCGCCGTGCGCTCAAGGACCAGGCGCTCGCCGCTGAGGCGCGAGGCGAGGAACGCACCCACCTCCTCGTGCGGCTGTCGCCCCAGGCCATACAGGGAGGCGAGCACTACCTGGAGGCGCTCGACGAAGCGGACGCCTACTGCCGCGCCGGGCGACTCCTCTCGCTGGAGACCCCGCCCCAGCACAAGGTCTTCCGGCGCTGGTATGTGGGTGAGCTCAGCCGACAGGTGCAGCGCTCGCTCCAGGGTCTCCCGCCGGAGGCACCTCGGAGCTTCGAAGATCGGCTACTGGACGAGCTGAACCTGCTCGCCGACGCCGAGCGGGCGGCTGAGCGCGCCGCCGGATTGCACCGGGTGAGCGCGTCAGCAGCCGCGGCCGGCACTGCCGAGCGCGTCGCCGAGGTCGTCCTGGAGCAAGCTGTTCCCGCCCTGGGCGCGACCGGGGGCGGCCTGCTCGTACCGGTGGGCGCAAAGCTGGCACTGCCGGGAACGGTCGGATACAGCGAAGAGCTGGTCTCTGCCCTGAGGGACGAGCCGGCGGAGGCGGACCTACCGGCGGCAGTGGCCCTCCGGACCGGCCAGCCGCTATGGCTGGAGTCGGCAGAAGAGCTCGACAGCCTGTTTCCGGACGTGCGGAGGCTCGAGCCCGAGACGGTGTCGCTGTGCGCCATACCGCTCTCCGTCGACTCCTCGGTGGGGGCGATCAGACTCTCGTTCGCCGAGCAGCGTCTGTTCGACGATGACGAGCGCGCGTTCATCCTCGCCATCGCGGGCCAGGGTGCCCAGGCGCTGGATCGGGTCCGCCTTCTCGAGGAGGAACGGCAGGCGGCCGATCAGCTGGGCTTCCTGGCCGACGCCAGCAGGGTGCTGGCGGAGTCCCTCGACCACGAGCAGACGCTGCGGACCGTCTCGGCGCAGGCCGTCTCCACGGTTGCCGACTGGTGCGCCGTGTACCTGGCGGACCGGCGGCACATCCGAATGGTGGCGGTCGCCCAGGCAGACGGGCATGCCCCGAGCCAGGGGTGGGACCTCAACGTCCGCTTTTCGGCCGACCGCGCCCCGGGCGGTGTACCGAGGGTCATCGCCACCGGGCAGGCGGAGCTCTATCCCGAGGTGACCGAGCAGTTGCTGACCGAGTCGGGTTTCGATGAGCTCCAGGCCGACATCGTTCGCGAGCTCGGCATCCGCTCAGCGATGACCGTCCCGATGACGGCGCGGGGCCGCACCATCGGTGCAATCGTGCTGAGCAGGACAGGATCCCGATCCCGGTTCGACGAGGACGACCTGGCCGTCGCCCTCGGCCTGGCGCAGCGCGCCGCACAGGCCGTCGACAACGCGGTGCTCTTCCAGCACGAGAACGAGGTGGCCCAGGCGCTGCAGCGCGGCCTTCTGCCACCTGCCCTCCCCTCGGTCCCCGGAATCGACGTGGCCGCTGCATACCGCCCCGCCGCGGAGGACGTCGGCGGTGACTTCTACGACCTCTGGCCACTGGGGGACGGCGTCTGGGGGTTTGCGGTAGGCGACGTCTGTGGCGTCGGCGCCGATGCGGCCACCTCGAACGCGGTGGCCAGAGCCACGCTGCGCGCGCTCAGCATCACCGGAGCCGGTCCCACCGATTGGCTGCGGGGCCTCAACGCCGCCCTCCTCCTCGGCGCTGCCGACGAACCGCAGCGGGAAGGGTTCTGCACGGTGGTGGCCGGCACCCTACGCCTGGACGGAGACGGAGCCGTCCTGCGTCTTGCCACCGGTGGCCACCCGCCCCCGATGCTGCGCCGACCCGGCTCGCCGCCCGCCCCCGTCCGGGTCACCGGTACCTTGATCGGCGCCCTCGACGAGGTGAGGATCGGCGAGCTCGACGTTCGCCTCGACCCCGGCGACCAGCTCGTCCTCTACACCGACGGCGTGACCGACGTCCGCCGGCCCGACGGCACGATCCTGGGCGAGCGAGGCCTGCTCAGACTGTTGGGCGCCCCTGACCAGGCCCCCGAGGCGCTTGTCCGCGACCTCGTGGCCCGCCTGTGGGCCGACCGCCCCCCGGACGACGACGTGGCCCTCCTCGTGCTCGGCCCCCAGCCGGCCCGGGAGGCCGGCCAGACGACGGAGCCGCCCCGGGAGGCCGGCCAGACAAGGGAGCCGGCCCCGCGCTAGCCGGCCGCGGCTCGCTGCGGCGAGCCGGTTCGAGCGCCGCGGTGTACTCGCCGAGACGAGAGGCGACCTCGAAGGCGAGATCGGTGCTGCTGAGGTCGGGGTCGGCCCAGATCTCGGAGACCCGGCGCCATGCCTCGGCCCGACCGAGAAACGGTCCGACCATCGCCTCGGCGCCGATCTTCGGACGCCACTCGTCCTCGCCGTCGAGCAGGTGGGCAATGACCCGATCGTTGTCCGCCGCATCCCGGTGCTCGGCGTGGAAGCCGACCTCCAAGGCAAGCACGCTGGCGCTCTCCACATGCTCAGGCCCGATGACCTGCGCTTCGTAGTGCTCGCGCGGAGGCCGCTCAGGGCCGAACCAGACCTTGATGCCGTACCGGTGCCACCGGAGGCGGACGGGGCCCAGATCGCTCGAGACCAGCCCCCGAAGCGCCTCGGCGACCTCTTCGAACAGCGACAGCTCCATCGGCTACGAGGGCGAGCAGGCGCGGATGGCAGCGTCGGCGGCGGCCTCGGTCGCGAGCTTGGCTCCCCTGGCCAGTCGGGCCATCTGCGGTACCCGCCCGGGGTGGCGCAGGAAGTAGCGGGCGACCGCCGCCCCGTTCGCCGTCCCGTCCTGGTTGCTGAGCCCGAACACCTCCTGGTCGACGCTGCCATCCGTCGCCCGGTCGCTGATGACCCGGAACACGGACCACGGGATACCGCGCTGCTCGCACACCTCGGCGATCGCTGCTGTCTCCATGTCCAGCGAGACCACGCCCTGGGCCCGCAGACCGGAGATGACGTCCGGGTCGGTGATGAGCGCATCGGTCGTCCACATCTTTCCCTCCGCAGCGCCGTCCCCCAGGGGAGCGGGCCGATGCTCGGCCCCTGTCTCGCCGTCCACCACGGCCTCGGGCAGGACGAGCTTGCCGATCGGGGTGTCGTTCTCGACCGCGCCGGTGATGCCCACCACGACGACGCGCTCAACCCTTACCGCGTCCAGCAGGCGGGCGGTTGCCTCGGTCGCCAGCTTGGGTCCCATCCCGGTCACGATGGCCACGACCTCACGGTCGCCAATGGTCCCTGAGGAGACGGTCACACCGGCGATCCGGGTCCAGTGCAACGACAGCTTGCGGGCAAGGGGCCGCAGCTCCATCGGCATTGCGCAGACGAACGCGATGCGGCCTGGCTCCGAAGACATGTCCACGGGCTACCCCACTGAGCCTCGACCGCCGCCGACGCCGCCGTCCTCGAGCGTATAGACGCGGCCCCCGACACGAATGCTCCAGCCCAGCGGAAGCTCCGTGCCTTCTTGGCCGACGCGCGTCCAATCCCTTGCCCCGGGGGCGGCGACGAATGTCCCGTTTGCCGAGGACGCGTCGCGGACCAACACGACGCCGCCATCGACCCACAGGTGGGCATGCACCCGCGAGACGAGCTGATCGGGGTCGTCGACCTGGAGCGGCGAGGCCTTCCTGCTCCTCACCGCCTCGTCCGCGCCGGGTTCACGCCCGAGGACGTACTCCCCGTCGAGGGGCGTCCGCGACCCGTCGTCGCCGACGAGCTCAGCCGGCGCGCCCTTCATCGCCATCGTGGCGGCGGCGCCTCGTGGTGGGCCAGTCGGCCTTTCCTCTGGCTCCAGCGGGGATTGGGGACCGATCGTCACATTGCCAGCCGGCACGGGCTGGGGCTGCGCCGGGGTTTGCTCGGCCGCCTGGTCGAAGAAGGGTCTGCTGTCCTGCCTGGCCGCGTCGGCCACCATCTCGTCCTCGTCGTCTTTGGGCGCCATGGCGGCCTGCACCGCCTCCGTTGCCGGCAGCTCGTGGTCATCCGACTCGGCGACCGGGGGCGCCACCGACGCCGGCTGGCGCCCGCCCACGTCGCCCGACGGTGTCAGGACGACTCCGGCCCCCGGCACGACGCCGACCCGCAGGTCCGAGCGGGGATGGACCGACGCTGACCCCGCCGCGCCAAGGGTGAGCGCCACGCGGTCGAACGGCGCCTGCACCACCTGATCCACCCAGGTGACCGCCTGGCGACCCGACAGGCGACGGGCGCCCGATGGCTGCACGATCTCGGCATCGACCTCACCGTGGAGCAGCACCAGGGCGCCACCCTCGACCGGAGCGACCACGCCGAACGACGCCACGTCACCAGGCGAGGTACGAAAGAGCAGCTCACCGATGCGGTGGGCCAGGGCCGCGCCCGGTAGCGCGCCCTCGGCGGCGCCGGCCTCGACCGTGGCCACGAGCTCTTCGACGAAGGGGTCGACCTCGGAGGTCGGCCCCGCTACGAGAAGGACGGAGTCTCCGAAGCGGCCCACGAGACCGTCACCCGGTTGTACCCCGACGTGTGAGCTGGATGCCTGCACCGTGGCCCTCCTTCCTGCGACAAGGGACAAGGGACAAGGATTTCAGAAACCGGCGGCCATCGTCGGCCGGGTCGGGGTGGCAGTCGTCGCTCGGACCCGCCGACGGCCCTGTCCTCGGCCGGCCTCCCGGGCCGGACGAGATCAGAGAGGCGGCTCGCAGCTGGGATGATCCCGGAGGCATGCCCGCCCCCGGGCCACGAGCTGCTCCGGGCTCACCGGGCGCGCCATGGGACCCATGAGCACAGACTCGAGCGGCAGCAGGCGGTCCAGCTGGATCCTGCGTATGCAGCCCCGATCGCCCCCTCCGAGCTGGAGGATCTCGATGGCCAGCACGGCTACGGCTCCCCGCCAGCTGAGATTCCCGACCCGACCGCCAGGCGGTCTCGTCGTGCCCGCCTCCCAGGTCGGCTCCCAGGCGGCGAGCTGCCACAGGAGGTCCGGGTCCGCGTGGGCGACCTGGTTCACGTAGGCCCATGTCGGGACCTCGAGGCCCCGTGCGAGGAACAACTCCGCCGACGAGCCACCGAGGAAGGCCTCTGCCTCCCGGGTCAGCCTGGCCCCGCTCCGTGTCTCGCGGGACAGGGAGTGGTCCCGGATCCCCTGCGCCTCTCGCCGCCTGCGCCATTTCCACATCATGCGCACCCCCCGACGCCCCAGGGTAACGCTCCCGACGGTGCGGGGAAACTGGCAACTGGGTCAGGTCCCCCAATCGCCGAACGTCAC
>DASXYV010000202.1:0-1526 GCA_036502305.1 Acidimicrobiales bacterium | reverse complement strand
GAGGCCATCGCCCGCATCCGGGCCCACAAGGAGGACCTCGAGAACCTCCGGGGCGAGGCCGAGCGCTTCGAGCGGGAGGGGGACCTGGCCAGAGCGGCCGAGATCCGCTACGGCCAGCTGCCCGAGCTCGAGGCCCGCGTCGAGGAGGCCACCAAGGCCCTGGCCGAGCTCCAGGCCCAGCAGAAGATGCTCAAGGAAGAAGTCGACGAGGAGGACGTGGCCGAGGTCGTGAGCCGCTGGACCGGGGTGCCCGTGAGCCGGCTCGTGGAGGGCGAGGTGGCCAAGCTCGTGCGCATGGAAGACGTGCTGCACCAGCGGGTGGTGGGCCAGGAGGAGGCCGTGTCGGTGGTGGCCAACGCCATCCGCCGGTCCCGCTCGGGCCTGTCGGATCCCCACCGGCCCATCGGCAGCTTCTTGTTCCTCGGCCCAACCGGGGTGGGCAAGACCGAGCTGGCCCGCACCCTCGCCGACTTCTTGTTCGACGACGAGCGGGCCATGGTGCGCATCGACATGGGCGAGTACCAGGAGAAGCACACCGTGGCCCGCCTCATCGGGGCCCCGCCCGGCTACGTGGGCTTCGACGAGGGCGGCCAGCTCACCGAGGCCGTGCGCCGCCGCCCCTACGCCGTGATCCTGCTCGACGAGATCGAAAAGGCCCACTCCGACGTGTTCAACGTGCTGCTCCAGGTCCTCGACGACGGGCGGCTCACCGACGGCCAGGGGCGCACGGTGGACTTCTCCAACGCCGTGCTGATCATGACCTCCAACCTCCAGGGCCGGCCCGAGGACTTCTTCAAGCCCGAGTTCATCAACCGCATCGACGACATCGTGCGCTTCCGGGCCCTCACCGAGGCCGACATCGCCAAGATCGTCGACATCCAGCTCACCCAGCTCGACCGCCGCCTGGCCGAGCGCCGCATCGGCCTGGAGGTGACCGACGCCGCCCGGTCGTGGCTGGCCCGCCGGGGCTACGACCCCGCCTACGGGGCCCGACCTCTCAAGCGCCTCATCCAGCGCGAGATCGGCGACCGCCTGGCCATCGGCCTTCTCGAGGGTCGCTACAGCGACCGGGAGACGGTGGTGGTCGACGTCCAGGACGACGAGCTCGTGGTTTGGTGAGCCCACCGGGTCCTCCACCGGCACGGTGAATCTCTCCGAGATCATCGACGGGCCGGTCGCCGGCTGCCCAGGACGGGCGGCCATCATCCTCGGCGACGACACGTGGACCTACGCCGATCTCGGTGACGTCGTGGCCAGCACCGCGGCCCGCCTGGCCGACGAGGGAGCTCGCCGCGGCCAGCGGGTGCCGGTGGTGGCCACGAGCAGCCCGCTGACGCTCGCCGGCGTGCTCGCCGCGGCCCGCCTGGGCGGGGCCGGCGCCGCGCTCAACCCCCAGCTGACCGTCGAGGAGCTGGCGCGGCTGTGGCAGCTGGCGGGCCTCGCCGGGGTCGGTGTCGCCGACGGAGGTCACGCCGAGGCGCTCCGGGCCGCCATGGACGGGCATCGGACAGTGCTCACCGAGGACG
>DASXYV010000201.1:0-5273 GCA_036502305.1 Acidimicrobiales bacterium | reverse complement strand
ACGGCACCGCCACCCTGTCGGGGACCCCAGCGGCGGGGACCGGCGGCACCTACCCGATCACCATCACGGCCGCCAACGGGGTGAACCCCGGCGCCAGCCAGACGTTCACGCTCACGGTCAACCAGGCCCCGGCGGTCACCTCTCAGCCCACCAACGAGGCGGTCACCTTCGGGCAGATGGCCAGCTTCAGCGCCGCGGCATCAGGATTCCCGGCTCCCGCGGCCAAGTGGCAGGTCTCGACGAACGGGGGCAACCTATTCACCGACATCTCTGGCGCCACGGGCCCGACCTACAGCTTCACCCCGAGTGTGTCCCAGAGCGGCAGCCAGTACCGAGCCGTGTTCACCAACTCGAGCGGCACAGTGATGACCAACGCCGCGACCCTCACGGTCAACAAGGCAGCGACGACCACCGCGATGGCTTCTTCTGCCGACCCGTCGAAGGCGGGCCAGGCGGTCACCTTCACCGCGACCGTGAGCGTCGTTTCGCCTGGATCGGGGAGTCCCACGGGGACTGTTGCCTTTACCGACAATGGCTCTGCCATCTCGGGGTGCTCGCAGCGAGGAGTCTCGGGGGGCTCGGCCACCTGCGTGGTGACCTACAAGGGCATCGGAAACCACTCGATCGTCGCCACCTACTCGGGAAGCGCCAACTTCGTTGGCAGCGCGTCGTCGACCCTCGGGCAGACCGTGGCCAAGTGCGGATCGAGCCTGGCCGGCTGCAACCTGAGCGGAGCCAATCTCGCCAACGCCAACCTCGCGGGGGCGAACCTCACCGGTGCCAACCTCAATGGGGCCAACCTGTCGGGGGCCAACCTCGCCGGGGCGAACCTCTCGGCGGCGAACCTCAACGCGGCCAACCTCTCGCGGGCGAACCTCACCGGCGCCCACCTGTCGGGAGCGAACCTCAACGGCGTCACCTGGCTCAACACCACCTGCCCCGACGGGACGAACAGCAGTAACCACAACAACACCTGCCTCGGGTACCTGTAGCCTCGCCCCGCCGGCCGTCTCAACCGGGCATCAGGCCTTCCCGCGGGGCGACGAACAGGATCGTCGCCTCGCACAGGAGGGTGTCCCCGTCCCAGGACTTGCCCCAGCAGAAGATCTTGCGGCCGTCGACCCTGTCGAGGCCGGCCTCGAAGTCGATGCGGCGGTCGAGTGGGGTCGGTCGGCGCATCTTCACCGTGAGGGTGCCGGTGTAGCCGGCGAAGCCCGAGGCCATCTGGGCGAAGCCCATCATGTCGTCGAAGGCTGCTGCCACGAAGCCACCGTGCAGACAGCCCGGGGGACCCTCGTAGGGGGTCGTGTAGACGGCGTGGCCGCGAGTGACGCCGTCGGTCATGGCGAACTGCAGTGGAGGGGCGAGCGGGTTGCTGCGCCCGCTGATGCCACTGCGCTCCAGCAGAGCGGCGTCGTCGGGGCCCGACACGGCCAGGCCCCCGAAGCGGCGGAGGGACGGCATCGACTCCAACCGGTCGGCCAGGGCGCGCGTCTCGTCGGTCAGCCGCGCCAGCTCGGTGTCATCCGCGCGCTCGGGATCGAGGAGGGCGATGTGGTCGATGACCCGTCGGCACTCGCCCACCAGGGCGTGCTTGAGGGCCCGGTGCTCGGTCTCGACCGGGTCGCCGGTGGTGTAGGCGACCCGGGGATCGGGGGGCAGGCTCATAACCCATGGACCCTACCGGCGTCAGCCGAACTGACGGGCCCGGGCTGCGGTGCTGCCCCCGTCCACCGGCAGCGTGACGCCGCTGATCACCTCCGACTCCCGGCTGGCCAGGAACAACGCCGCATAGGCCACGTCCGTCGCGGTGGCCAGCCGGGTGAGGTGCATCTCCTCCAACCGCTTTCGGCGTTCGTCGGTCAGCTCGGCGTCCCGAAGCTCGTGCAGGATGTAGCCGGGCTGCACGGTGTTGCAGCGGATACCCCGGCGGGCGAAGTCGACGGTGATCGAACGGGTCAGGGCGTTGAGACCACCTTTGCTGGCCGTGTAGGCGGCGACGCGCGGCGTGGCCAGCTCGGCGGCGCGCGAGGACACGTTGACGATGGAACCGTGTCCGGCACGCAGCATGTGCGGGATGACGAGCCGGCACAGGGTGGCGACGCCCACGAGGTTCAGCCTGAGAACGTCGGAAAACACCTCGGCGCTTACTTCGGTGACCGGGCCGTCGCGCACGTAGGCCACGGCGTTGTTCACCAGCAAGGTGAGGGATCCGAACTGCTCGACGGCAGCACCGACCAGCGACTCGCATTGCGATTCGTCGCCGAGGTCGGCGGACAGGAACCTCACCGAGGCGCCCGCCGAACGAAGGGATGACGCCGTCTCCTCGCCGCGCTCCCGGTCGCGGCCGGTCACGACGACCCGAGCGCCCTCCTGGGCGAAGAGGCGGGCGATCTCCCGCCCCAAGCCCCGCGTCGAGCCCGTGACCAGAGCCACCTCGTCCTGCAGCCGGCCGCTCACGGCCGTCCTCAGGTGGGTTGGGCCGCGTCGAGGTACGCCGGCCGCTCGCCGCCACCGTGGGCGACCACGTTGCTGCCGCTCATGTAGCTGGCGAGCGGGGAGGCCAGGAACAGGCACACCCCGGCGACATCGTCGGCCTCGCCCATCCGACCGAGGGGCACCGTCGCCGCCACTGCCGCCACGCCGGCCTCGTCGCCGTAGTAGAGGTGCGCCTGCTCGGTGCGGATCAACCCCGCCGTGACGCAGTTGACCCGCACCTTGGGGGCCCACTCGACGGCGAGGGTCTGGCTGAGGTTGAGGAGGCCGGCCTTGGCCGCCCCGTAGGCCGCGGCCCCAGGCGACGGGCGCAAGCCGCTGACGCTGGCGATGTTGACGATGGCGCCGCCCTCGGGCTGCTCCTGCATCACGGCATTGGCCCGCTGGGAGAAGTTGAGGGGAGCGACGAGGTTGAGCGTGATGATGGACGCGGAGAAGCGCGGCGACGCGGTGGCGGCGGGGGCCGTCGGCGCGCCGCCGGCGTTGTTGACGAGGACGTCGAGGCGACCGAAGCGGTCTGTGGTGTAGGACACGACCTGGTCGATCTGGTCCACCTCGCGCACGTCGGCCTCGACGAACGCCGCCTGTCGTCCGCCCCCAACGAGCGACTCCTCGGGCTGGTGCCGACAGCACACCACCACGTCCGCCCCCGCTTCGAGAAACCTCGTCGTGATGCCCCGGCCGATCCCGCGGCAGCCGCCGGTGACGATCACCACCCGGCCGGACATGTCGAGGGGATCGCCCATCGCCCGATCCCGGGGAGCTACCAGAGCTCGTCGACGTAGGTGTCGGTGCCGACGACCGTGGGGATGAACGGCGCGGCCAGGGCGGCATGCGCCAGCCCGCTGCCCGACACGGCCTTGCCCAGCTCGACGAAGCCATCCCAGGCGTCCCGCGGATCGGCGTCGAGGAAGTAGAGGTGCATCGACCTGCGGTCTGCCCCTTCGTCGCGGGGAACGAACGACGGCGCGTCGCCCCGCAGGGGCACCTGCGACCACGACGAGACCGACGCCACGGGGGAGCCGGGAAGCCACGACGGCAACAGCTCGTCCTCGTACCAGCGGTCGACCTGCTCCTTGGTCACGCCCTCCTCCCGCTCGATGCTCACGGCGACCAGGCCACCGAAGGAGTGGTCGAGCGAGAGCTCCAGGGGCACGGGGTCATCGTCGCGATAGTGGCGCCAGTCGTGGGTGTACAGCGCGGTGTGGATGTGGGTGCGATTGTCGAAGCCGCGGCCGTCCGCGTAGAGCGACTTCACCTGATCGGTCGCCCAGCTGAAATGCTCCCCGTGCTTGCCCTCGAGCACCCAGTACACGGCCAGGTACGACCCGGCGTCAACGGGAGCGGCGACCGGGCTGTCGGCAGGGAAGCGCAGGTTCTTGAGCGGTCGGGTCGCCACCCAACGGCGGCCGGAGAAGAGCCACGGCCCGATGAGGCAGCCCGCATAGAAGTGGTCCCGCTCGTACCAGCGGTTGTACTCGACCTCGTGGCCGCGGTGGGGGTCCACCATCGTGAACAGCATGCTCCCCACCCGGATCGGGTACTCCCTCATCGCACGGCGTCCCTTCGTCCAGCCACGTGACGGTGTGTCAGAATCCTAACCCATGGGCATCTCGCACGGCATGGTCGACGGTGCTGCCGACGGGGTGGCCGAGGTCGTCATCGACGTCCCGCCGGTCAACGCGCTCGACGTGAAGAGCTGGTTCGACCTCGCCGACGCGGTCCGGGGGCTCGGCGCCCGCGAGGCCGTCCGGGTGGTGATCGTGGCCGCCGAGGGCCGGGGCTTCTGCGCGGGGGTGGACATCAAGGAGATCCAGCGCGAGGGCAGCCCCGCCCTCGTCGGCGTGAACCGGGGCTGCGCGGCCGCCTTCGCCGCCGTCTACGAGTGCGAGGTGCCGGTCATCTCGGCCGTGCAGGGGTTCTGCCTCGGCGGGGGGATCGGCATCGTCGGCAACTCGGACGTCATCGTCGCATCGACCGATGCCACCTTTGGCCTGCCCGAGGTGGACCGCGGCGCCCTCGGGGCTGCCACCCACCTCGCCAGGCTCGTGCCCCAGCACAAGATGCGGGCGATGATGTACACCAGCGCCACCGCCACAGCCGCGGAGCTGCACCACTTCGGCTCTGTTCTTCGCGTCGTCGATCCGGTCGATCTCCGCGCCGCCGCCCGGGAGGTGGCCGCCCAGATCGCCTCCAAGAACCCCACCGTCATCAGGCGGGCCAAGGAGTCCTTGAACGGGATCGATCCTGTCGACGTGAAGCGCAGCTACCGCTTCGAGCAGGGCTTCACCTTCGAGCTCAACCTGTCGGACGTGTCCGACGAGGCCCGGCAGGCCTTCATCGAAAAGGACGACCGTAGAACCGGTGGCTGACAAGCGCACGACCGAGGATGAGGTCGTCGCCGAGCTGTCCGACGGGATGACCGTGGGCATCGGCGGGTGGGGCTCCCGGCGCAAGCCCATGTCCCTCATCAGGGCCATCCTGCGTTCGGACCTGAAGGACCTGACGGTCGTGGCCTACGGCGGCCCCGACGTCGGCCTGCTGTGCGCGGCCGGCAAGGTGCGAAAGGTCATCTACGGCTTCGTCTCGCTCGACTCGATCCCGCTCGAGCCGCACTTCAGGGCGGCCCGCCAGAGCGGCGCCATCGAGGCAATGGAGCTCGACGAGGGCATGCTCCAGTGGGGGCTGTACGCGGCGGCGTTGCGGCTTCCGTTCCTGCCGACTCGTGCCGGGCTCGGCTCCGATGTCATGCGCATCAACCCGGAGCTGGCCACGGT
>DASXYV010000200.1:0-4231 GCA_036502305.1 Acidimicrobiales bacterium | reverse complement strand
CGCCGCACGCTGCGCTCGAGATCGCGCTCCGCGTTGTGGACCGGAACCGCGATCTCGACTGTCATGGTCGTGTCTCGGGCCGCGGGCCGATGCTGCGCATCCTGAGCTGTGGACATAGCGACACCATCGAGCACGCACCTGGGCATCAGCTGAGCCCAGCATGGGCGCTTACTCACAGTCTCGAGCAGGCGCCGGCCACGCAATTCAAAGGATCCTCGTGGCTGTCTCCCAGCAGATCCCCAGGCTCGCCCGTCAGAGTGTCGACGTCCTGGAAGGGGTGAACGATGCGGCTATTCAGATACCCAGACGATGCACCAGAGGAAGTGAACGCTCCCGACGACTCCCGACAGCAACCAGGCGGCTTTCGTGTCCTCCGCGACCAGTCCGAGGTGAAGGAGGCGCTCAGTCGGGCAGCCGCCCAGGACCGGGACCTCCTGGACCGGCTCTCCCGCCGGGCTGCGCGCTACGAAGCCGGCGGCCGCTAACCGACCTCGATGAGCTCCTTCGGCTCCTCGGTGTCGACGCGCGGCCGGGCGGGCAGCCAGATCGCCGCCACGACGGCGCCTACGAGGGCGACGCCGCTGGCGACAAGGCAGCCGCCGGCGAAGCTGTGCAGAAAGGCGAGCACCCCGGCGTCGTTCAGCTGGTGAGCCACCCCGGCAAACCCGGCCTGGGCGACACGGTGCGCCGCTTCGACGGCCCCGCCGACCGATCCCTGGGCCGCCGACGCCGCCTGGCCCGGCAGCCCACGCGGCAGGGTGGACGTCAGCCGGGAGCTATAGAGCGAGGCGGCGACGCTGCCGATCACCGCAACTCCCAGGGTCGCCCCGAGCAGCCGCGTGGCGTCGTTGACTGCGGAGCCCACCCCGGCCTTCTCCTTCGAGACGGCTCCCATGATCGCCTCGGTCGCGGGTGCGCTGGTCAGTCCCATTCCCGTCCCCAGGACGAGCATCTGGGCGGCGATCACGCCGTAACCGGTGGTCCGCGATGCGGTCGAGATCCACAGCAGGGCACCACCGAACAGCAGCATGCCGGTCGTGACGATGGCCTTGTTGCCCACCCGAACGGCGAGGCTCGTCCCGACCACGGAGGACGCCCCGACCGACAGCGCCACCGGCAGCAGCCGGACCCCCGTGCCGAAGGGGCTGAAGTCCTTCACGAACTGGAAGTACTGGGTGACGAGGAAGATGAACCCCTGGAGGGCGAAGAAGGCGATGGCCACGGAGCCGCTGGCGGCGGTGAACCGGAGGTTCCGAAAGAGCCGCACGTCGAGCATCGGGTGGCGGATCCGCCCCTCCACGACCGCGAAGCCCGCCAGCAGCAGCACGCCGACGGCGAAGCCGGCGATTGTCCGCACCGAGCCCCACCCCCAGTTCGGCGCCTCGATCACCGAGAACACCAGGGCGCCCATCCCCGCGGCGGAGAGCAATAGACCCCGGATGTCCAGCGGCGGTGTGCTCGGGTCGCGCGATGGTGGCACCGACGCCGCCACCATCGCGGCGACGACCGCGGTGACCGGGACGAGGAAGAGGAACACGCTCCCCCACCAGAACTGCTCGAGGAGCCAGCCCCCGACGATGGGACCCATGGCGATGCCGACTCCGACGGTTGCCCCCCACAGCCCGATGGCCTTGGCCCGCTCGCCCCGCTCGGTGAAGACGTTCGAGATGAGCGACAACGTCGCGGGGAAGATGAGGGCGGCGCCGAGACCCATCACCGCCCGGGCGGCGATGAGCTCGTTGGCACTGGTCCCGAAGGCTCCGGCCAGGCTGGCCAGGCCGAAGAGGCCCAGGCCGGCCAGCAGCATCCCCTTGCGGCCCAGCCGGTCGCTCAGGCTCCCGGCGGCCAGCACCAAGGCGGCGAAGACGAGGTTGTAGGCGTCGACCACCCACTGCAGGTCCGTTGTCGAGGCACCCAGCTGACGAACGAGGCTGGGCAGGGCCACGTTCACGATGGTCGTGTCCAGGTTGATGATGAAGGTGGCGAGCAGTAGGGCCACGAGCACAACGCCTCGGCGGGTCATGAGACAAAAAAGTAAAGTGTTAGCTACTGAAAGTCAACCGCTAGTGGTAAGATCCAGGAATGCGGTCGTACCAACAGTTCTGCGCCCTGGCCCGAGCCCTGGACGTGATCGGTGACCGCTGGACGCTGCTGATCGTCCGCGAGCTGCTCCTGCGACCCTGCCGGTATACAGATCTGCGAGACGGGCTTCCGGGTATCGCCACCAACCTGCTGGCCGAGCGCCTGCGCGAGCTCGAGGCGGCGGGCATCGTTCGACGGGAGGATCCCGAACCACCGGTTGCCACCACGCTCTACCGGCTCACCGACCGAGGAGAGCAGCTGCGGCCGGTGATCCACCAGATCCTGCGGTGGGGAGCACCGTTCATGACCGAGCCGGCGGGATCCGACGAGTTCCGGAGCCGCTGGCTCGTCGAGCCCATGGAGGCGATGCTCAACCGGGCCGAGACGGAGGTGCCCGATGTCGTCGTCCAGCTCGACACCGGCGACGAACCGCTCGTGATCGAGGCCAGCGGCGGCCGGGTGCGAGCCCGCACGGGGCCAACGGCCGAGGCTGACGTCGTCCTCCACGGCCCGCCGGATGCGACCCTGGGCGTGGTCATGGGGTTCCTCGACCCCGCCAGCCCGCGGGGGCGCAAGGTCACGTTCGAGGGTGACCCGGCGGCGCTCACCCGCCTGCGTACGGCACGTTCGCCGGCTTGAACCCGCAACGGCGGGCCAGCTAGAACACATCCCGTCCGTCTGTGCGCCGGAAGGGTGGTCAGCAGCTTGGCGAGCGCCGATGAGCTCCCGATCGATTTCCTCCAACAGGTCATGCCCCTGGCCAAGACCCTGGGGATCGAGACCCTCGTCAATACCCCGAGCGAGGTACGGGCCCGGCTGAGCTGGACCGAGGCGCTGTGCACGAGCGGAGGCGTCCTCCACGGCGGCGTCGTCATGGCGCTCGCCGACAGCACGGGTGGGGCGTGCGCGTTCCTCAACTTGCCCGACGGCGCCAGCGGCACGACCACGATCCAGTCCACGACGAACTTTCTGCGAGCCGTGCGCAGCGGGCACATCGAGGCCGCGTCCCACCCGTTGCACGCCGGCCGCACCGTGATCGTCGTCGAGACCGATGTGACCGACGCGGACGAGCGGCGGGTCGCCCGGGTGACCCAGTCGCAGGCCGTCCTGCGCCCAGCTGGCCCGGGAGGCCGGCCAGGCGATACAGCGTGAGCACCGAGATCACACCCTTCCGGATCGATGTGCCCGAGGCCGTCCTCACCGACCTCCGCGACCGCCTCCGGCGGACGCGATGGCCCGAGGCCGAGACGGTCGACGACTGGTCTCAGGGCATTCCCCTCACCTACATGCAGGACCTGTGCCGCTACTGGACCGACGAGTACGACTGGCGGCGGTCGGAAGCCCGCCTGAACGCCTTCCCCCAGTTCCGGACCACAATCGACGGTCTCGGCATCCACTTCGTCCACGTGCGCTCGCCGGGAGAGGACGCCCTGCCGCTTATCATCACCCACGGCTGGCCGGGCTCGATCGTCGAGTTCCACAAGGTGATCGGTCCGCTGACCGACCCGGCGGCGCACGGTGGTGACCCGGCGGACGCCTTCCATGTCGTATGCCCCTCCCTGCCGGGCTACGGCTTCAGCGACAAGCCCGCTCGTCACGGGTGGGGTGTGGACCGCATCGCCCGAGCGTGGGCCGAGCTGATGGCCCGCCTCGGGTACCGGCGCTACGGCGCCCAGGGCGGGGACTGGGGAGCGGCGGTCACCACGAGCATGGGCCACCAGGACGTCGAGCACCTCGCCGGCACCCACCTCAACATGCCCGTGGCCTTGCCCGACCCCGCGACCATGGGCGACCTGAGCGAGGCCGAGCAGGCTGCGCTCGCCGCCTTGACGCAGTACGACCAGTGGGACAGCGGCTACTCCAAGCAACAGTCCACCAGGCCGCAGACCCTGGGCTACGGCCTGGTCGACTCACCCGCCGGGGAGTGCGCCTGGATCGTCGAGAAGTTCTGGTCGTGGACCGACTGCGACGGCGATCCGCTGAACGTGCTCACCCGTGACGACCTCCTGGACAACGTGATGCTCTACTGGGTCCCTGGTACGGGCGCCTCGTCCGGTCGCCTCTACTGGGAGAGCCTCCGGCACTTCGACCGGGAGCCGGTCGCCGTGCCCACCGGGTGCTCGATCTTCCCGAAAGAGATCATCCGGTC